>JBEKOZ010000022.1:0-16407 GCA_049521275.1 Bryobacteraceae bacterium
CGGACATTTCTCCGATGGGAAGATCCTTGATGATTTGCGTGAGCACTTCGCGGTCGGCGGTGAAATCCGTCTTGATCTGAATCTGGCTGGTGTAGAGCAGAATCGCGACCATGTCGTCCTTGGTGATGTGCTTGTCGAGATATTCGAGAGACGCATCCTGGGCGCGGAGCTGCTCGGGAATTCCCATGGAGGAAAAATCGAGGAAAAAGACCAGCAGGCGTTTGTCGTGATAGGTGATTTCGCCGGGCTTTTCGGCGGTGATCACGGTCCGCGGCGCTTCTGGCAGTTTGAGCTGATCGGAAAGGGCTAAAGTCGGCGGCGGCTCGGGGTCCATGGCGAGCTTCTGATATTCGAACACGGTGATCTGCTGCTGCTTGCCGTCTTCGAAGACCGCGAAATCCTTCTGCGTGAGGCCGTCGATGGGTTTGCCGGCTTTGTCTCTTACCGTGACATCGACGATGACCAGGTCGCGGCGAGTGGAGAATTTCGCGACGTCTTGTGCGGGGGCCGCGAATGCTAGAAGAAAAAAGGCAATTATGGCCGCTGATGAACGCAGATAAACACAGATAAGACATTGTTTTCCTGATCCGCGTTCATCTGCCTTCATCAGCGGCCAAACTTTTTTCATCAGAAGCTGAACCTCAACAGCAGCGTCACCGCTCGCGTCGCCGAGGCTCCGGTGGGCAATCCATACTGCGTGGAGTTTACCGTGGTATTGATCTGCGTGATGACTTCATGGTTCAGGGCATTGGTCGCGCTCAGCCGGAATTGCAACTGGCGGCGCGACTCGCCGAAGCGGAAGGCCCGGTTGAAAGAGGCGTTCAATGACGTCTGGAACAGGCCTGGAATGGTATCGACGCCGGCGTTGCCGAATTGGCCGGCCGGCGGCGTGGTGAAGGCGAGCAGGTTGAAATAAGGGTAACTGCCGGCCTCGATGGGTAGCCCGGTTGCTTCCGCGCGCGGATTGCTGAGAGCGCCGTTGCCGCCGGTATTCGCCAGATTGCCGCTGATCTGCGCGGTCATGGGCGTTCCCGAAGTGGCCGAGAAGGTGCCGCTCAACATCCAGCCGGCCAGCGCTGCCGTTTTCCATCCGCCGTTGCGCATCATGCCGTGAATTCCCACCGGAGAAGAGAACAGAAACGTGGTCTGGAGATTGTGGCGCTGGTCGAAGCTCGAAAGGCCGCGCTCCAGTCCCCAATCGTTGATGAACTGGGCGGGGGTGCCACCGGTGCCGGTGAAACTGGACGCGTCGTCGATGGATTTCGAATAGGTGTAGAGCGCCGTCGCCGACATGCCGCGCTGAAAGCGCCGGGTGATGCGGGTTTGTCCGGCGTTGAAAATGGAGTTCGCTCCATAGGTCTGATAGGTGAATCCGGTGGCATCGGCGATCTTCAGATTCTGCGACGCAGTGGCCACGGACGCGCCCTCGACAGCTTCATTCGGCGCCTCGACGACGCTCAGGTCGGTGCCCTTCGTGCCGATGTATTCGAGCTCCAGAAGCACCGCGTGCGGCAGCGTCTGCTGGATGGCAAACGTCCAGGTCTGCGCATATCCGAGCTTGTAATTGGGATTAACGGCGTAGGTGTTGGTGATGGTTTGGGACGGCAAGGTGGCGAAGCCGTTTTCGAGCGTCAGCGGATCCGCCACGCTAGTCGAGAGCGTTAGCGTTCTGAAAAACGGCGGCTGCGCGGCCATATTTCCGGCGATGGTCGCGTAAGGCGAGCCGCTATAGAAGATGCTGTAGCCTCCGTGGAAAATCAGGCTGTGTTTGGGAAAAGGCCGGTAGGAGTAGCCGAGGCGGGGGGAAAAGTTGGCCTTTTCGGAATGCACCAGGCTCGCCGGCAGGCCACTGACTCCGGCTGTGGCGAGCGCAACTGAAGTGAACCCCGGGGTGATCAGCAGGTTCGACATATGATTGTACAACTCGGTGTAGGGCGAGAAGTATTCGTAGCGCAGCCCGACGTTGAAAGACAGTCCGCGCGAGATGCGATAGTCGTCTTGAGCGAACGCGCCGGTGGACCAGCCGCGGAGATAGATGGGGTCGGTTCCGTATTGAACGGAGCTCAATTGCGGGAGCCCCAGCAGGAAGTCCGCGAAATCGAAGCCGGTGCCCGCGACCGGCTGGCCGTTGGCGTCCAACTGGCTGGTGAGCAGTCCGCTGAAGCTGAACGACCCGCGCGCGTTCTGATCGCTGATGCTGTTCTGCTCCAAGCGCCGAAACAGGTAGCCGAAGGTCAGGTTGTGCTTCTTCTTCAGCACGTAGGTGATGTTGTCGGTGAAATTGTAGGTCTGGCTGTGGGTGGACGACGCGGCGCTATCGGAGAGACTGCCGAAATTGGTGAAGGCGAGATTCGGCGGACCATAATTCAGCGGAGCCTGTGACGTTCCGGTGATGCCGAGCTCGGCCGCGACGTCGGTGGTGTTGGCGAAATAAGGCTCGGTGATGTTGATGTTCCGGCTGAAGGTCAGGGTCGCGCTGTTGTTGAAGCGGCGTCCAAAGCTGTGGCTCCAGCCGCCGGCCGCGCTGAGGCCGTAGCCGTTGGAGGGATCGCGAAACCGGAAAAGCTGTTCGGTTGCCGAGTCGCGATTCTGATACTGGACGTTGAAGGTGAGGCGGTCTTTGTTCGTGAGTGGCGCGTTCAATCGGATGCCGATGTTGTTATTGTTGTTGGGCGTCGAGGCGACGTTGCGGTAGTTCTGGGTGATGCCGGTGTAGCTGGGCGCCGGGAAATACTGTAACAGCCCGGCCGCGGCGGTGTCGAAGCGCGAAGAAGGAATCACGTTTCCGGGAAACGGCATGGAGGTGAGCGGGTCGAAGATGATGTTCGGAACCGCCGAGAAATTGCCGGCAAGCTCGGCCTGGGTGGGGACAGTCGAAACGGCGCTGTAGGGATTGCGGCTCTGGACGCCTTGATAGGTGAAATAAAAGCTCGCCCGCTGCCAGTTGAGAATTTTGGGGATCACCATGGGTCCACCGATGTTGATGCCGAACTTGGCGTTGTCGGAGGAAGGTTTCGGCTGGGATTGGCCGTTGAGAGAAAACGGCGCCGCGTTCAGAGCCGAATTTTGCAGGGTGATGAAGACGGAGCCGGTGTAGGCCGGCTGTTGACGGCGCCGGTTGCCGAAGCTGGCGTATTGGCCGTTGTAAGGACCGCGCCGGTTCTGATTCCCGCCGCGGCCTCCTCCGCCTCGTCCTCCTCCACCCCCTCCGCGCCCGCCGCCGCCGGGACCACCGCCGGGTCCGCCTGGGAATCCCTGGCCGCTACCGGGTCCACCGCCTGGACCCCCGCCGAAGCCGCCGTTAATCGCGCTGGCGCCCAGCCCGCCGAGCCCGAGAGGATCGCCGCCTGGAGCGATCATGCCGGGAGGGACGCCCACGGTGTTGTTTAGTCCCATGGCTCCGCCGGGTGGGCCGTTTCCCGCCATGCGCTGGCGGCGGGCCTCATCGTCGCTCGATTGCGCCAAGCCGCCGCTGGTGCTTCCATTCACCAGGAAAGCTTCGTCGGCGTCCGCGGTGTCGGCGAGTCCGGCGGTGCCCGCGCCGGCCGCGTCGGCCAATGCCTGCTGTCCGTCCTGAGTGGCCGTAACTGCCGCGTTTTGAAACCCTTGCCGCGGCTGAGCGCCTGGCGTCTGCTGAGGATTCCCTCGTCCGCCGCGGCCTCCACCGCCGCGTCTCGAGGAAGGCGACGGAGTTGGCGAGGGCGCCCCGGCGATTCGCGGCATCTCCACCGTCCAGTCCTTGAAGCCCGGTTCGGCGCCGACCGTGATCTGCTCGTGAACCGGCGTAAATCCAAAGGCTTGCACCTGAATATCCCAAACGCCGGGAGCCAGATCCAAGGTGTAGCGGCCTGTTTCGCCGGTGAAAGTGGTGATTTTAGTGTCGCCCTGGACGGCCGTGACCGTGGCTCCGGGGAGGAACTGGTCCGCTGCTCTGACCGAGCCGCGTTCGATCGTTCCAGCCAATGATGCTCCCGCCCAGAGGATGCAAGAAATGAGATGAAAATGGGCTTTCACGATGGGATGGAAGCGAATAAGACGCTTTCCGAGCCCGGAAGTTGACATTTCAGGGGTAAATCGGTGCATTATTATTGACTTAGCGTTTGTAATCAGTGTATTCTGTCTTAAACTTAGCCAAAGAGTACTAGAAGTCGCGGTAAGTTACTCGGAGATTGTGCAGTTACACCCAAACCTATCCGGGTGGTCTCCGCGCTGTGGATCTATCGAACTGGAGGGTTTGATGCTGAGAATTAGACCAACTTGGGTGGTGCTGACGTGTACGTTGTTTCTGAACGCCGCGCCGGTTTCCATCTTTAACGACCTTACCAACTCTCAAGACAATTGGGGGGACGTGACGGATGACGCGCCGCTCGCCGCTTCGTTTTCGACGGGAGGGATCGCTTACACTCTTACCACCGTTGTGTTGATGCTCTCCAACAATGGGGAAACGATTGTCGCGACTCCTTCGAAGCGTTCCCATGGCTTCCGGAGCCATCATTCTGCGGCTGTGGCAGGCGGGGCGGAGAAAGCCAAGCCGTCGAAAGTCCGTCCGGCAATCGTTGAACGATACGTTGTGGTTTCGCTGTATAGTGACAGCAGCACTTCCCCTGGCACCCTGCTGGCCACCAGCGCGACCACGGTGGCAGACACGTCCTTGTCCGACACGCCAGCGGCATTCACTTTTCCGTTCAGTTATCCGCTCGCCACCAATACGCGCTATTGGATTGGTGTTTCTTCGCCTAACGGCAGCGTGGCGGAATGGTGGGTGACGGACACCCTCACCGGCACGGAAACCGCAACGGAATACTCGGAGTTTGACGGAGAAGTTTCCGCAAACGACCAGGCTTTTCTCATGCAGGTGAACGGCGCTCCGACCACGCCGCCGCCGACGCCCGCGCCGGCATCGGTGACGCTGGTTGTGATCGGCCTTGGCTGCGCTGCATGGTACTTCAGGCGGCGCAAAGCTTTGCAGTCGAGCTAGAGAGATTTGAAATTTAGCAAACTTTGGAGGATTTTGATGCTCAGAATTAGACCAACTTGGGTGGTGCTGACGTGTACGTTGTTTCTGAATGCCACGCCGGTTTCCATCTTTAACGATGTCACGAACTCTCAGGACGACTGGGCGGACGTCGTGGATTCCTCGCCGGTTGCCGCGTCGTTTTCGACGGGAGGGACGGCTTACAATCTCACAACCGTCGTGGTGGTGCTTTCTAATAATTCCAACGAGCAGGTCGAAACGCGGGGAGCGAAGCGTTCCAGCCGGGTCAAGGGCCACCGTTCTTCCGCTCGGGCAGCCAAGGCGCAGCACGCCAAGCCGGCGAAGGTCCGTCCGGCAATCCCGATAACGCCGGAGGTTACGGTTTCGCTGTATAGTGATAGCAGCACATCCCCTGGCACCCTGCTGGTAACGAGCGCAACAACGCTGCCGGACACGTCTCTGGGGGATGACGCGGCGCAGTTCACTTTTCCTTTCGCCAGTTATCCGCTCGCCGCCAATACACGCTATTGGATTGTGGTTTCCTCGCCTGGCGACAACAGCGTGGCGGAATGGTGGGAGACGTACACCATCACCGGCACGGAGACCGCTACGGAATTCTCGGATTTTGCGGGAACCATTTATCCAAACGGCGACCCCGACGACGAGGCTTATTTAATGCAGGTGAACGGCGATCCGGGCACGCCGCCGCCGACGCCCGCGCCGGCATCGGTGACGCTGGTGCTGATCGGCCTCGGCTGCGCTCTATGGTACTCCAGGCGGCGAAAAGTTTTGCGGTCAAGCTAGAAACTTGTGGAATTTGTGAAAATTGGGGATTTTGATGCTTAGAGTCAGACCAACCTGGGTAGTGCTTACGTGCGCGCTGTTTCTTAACGCCGCGCCGGTTTCCATCTTTAACGATGTGACGAACGAGGTTCTTTACGCGAATAGCGTAGTGGGCGACGCGACGTGCGGCGCTTCTTTTTCGACGGGAGGGACAGCGTACAATCTCACATCCGTGGTGTTGGAACTTTCCAACGATGCTGGCGAACCGCCGGACACAGTTCGGGCGAGCCGTCCAATTCATGGCATGCGGGGCCGTCATGCTTCGGCCCGGCCCTCCAAGGCGCCGAAAGCAAAGCCGTCGAAAGCGCATCCGGCTGGCGATCCAGCGCCGTCGATCACGGTTGCCTTGTGGAGTGACAATGGAGGCCCGTTCCCTGGCGTTCTGCTGGCAACGAGCGCCACAACGCTGTTAGACACCTCTCTGGGAGACTCGCCGGCCCCGTTCAGTTTTCCGTTCGCCAGTTATCCGCTTACCGCGAATACACGGTATTGGATCGTGGTTACCTCGCCTGGCGGGAACAGCGTCGGGGTCTGGTGGGGGACCCCTGACGTCTCCGGCCCAGACGTCGCTTCGGAATACTATATAGAGGACGATGACACCGTCGCTACGCCGAATGCTCCTCCTGGTGAACCTGAGTTTGACGGGGCTTTTCTCATGCAAGTGATCGGCGACCCGAGCACGCCGCCACCGACTACGCCCGCGCCCGCATCGGTTACACTGGTCCTGATCGGATTGGGCTGCGCTGCATTGTACTTCAGACGGCGGAAGATCTTGCGGTCAAGCTAGAAAGCAAAAGGACCAGGAGGATTTGATGCTTAGAGTTAGACCAACTTGGGTAGTGCTTACGTGTGCGTTGTTTCTGAATGCCGCGCCGGTTTCCATCTTTAACGACATCTCGAACCCGAACGACGATTACGGTACCTTCGTGGTGGAGGAAGGGCCGACCGGGGCTTCCTTCTCGACGGGGGGGACCGCCTACAATCTGACGACCGTGGTGGTGATGCTTTCCAACGATACCGATATCGTCTTGAGCAGAGCGAACGGTTCCAGCCGCATGCGGAGCCGGCATTCGTCCGTTCGGACCGCCAAGGCGCAGAAAGCCAAGCCGTCAAAGGTTCGTAAGGCAGGCGATCCTGCGCCATCCGTAACGGTTTCGCTCTATAGCGACAATGGCGGCCCCGGCCCAGGCACCCTGCTGGCAACAAGCCCTACGATCCTGCCGGACACGTCTTTGGGGGACTCGCCGGCGCAGTTCAGTTTTCCGTTCGCTAATTATCCGCTCACCGCGAATACCCGTTATTGGATTTTGGTTACGTCGCCCGGCGACGACAGCGTGGCTTTTTGGTGGGGGACACCCGACCTCGCTGGCCCGGACGTCGCTTCGGAATACTATGAGGGCAATTATGGGGGCGGTGAACAAGTTTATCCAAATAGCGACGGCGAAGACAGCGCGGCTTTTCTCATGCAAGTGATCGGCGACCCGACAACGCCGCCGACTACGCCCGCGCCGGCATCGGTGACGCTGGTGCTGATCGGCCTCGGCTGCGCTGCCTGGTACTTCAGGCGGCGGAAGGTTTTGCAGTCCAGCTAGGCATTTCTTTGCGATTGTCCGCATGCTGACGCATGGCGGTTCGGAGAATCGACGCCCCCGGCGTCGAGATGAGTCTCGACGCGGCACGCAAGAGTGCGTGCGCCACTTTAGCGGGGGAAGGTTTCGCGCAGCAGCGGGTATAGGCGTTTTGCAAATCCGGTCCCGGCGTCGGTCGCGGCGGTGACGTCGGAGTTTCTCACCCAGGTCGTCACCCTCACTAAAGAGGTATCGGTGCGCCGGTCGCGGAGCGCGTCGGCCATCAGCCAGAATTTCGCGGCCCACTCTCCGGCGACCACTCTTCTCGGCGTTTGATACCAGTAAAGAACCACCGCGCGCTCCTGTCCGTGCGCAGTGACGTAGCGCTCGACGGTGATGGTTCCCGCAGTGGTCTCAATATCGATGGTCCCGTTCGACTCCGGCACCCAGCCCGAGGCCGGGAGACACACTTGCGGCGAGTGCGGCTGGCTGGTTCCCGCCCGCTGGGATTGAAACCAGGCCACGAACAGGTTGGCGGACTCGCCTTGAGGCTGCTCCACGTACATGGAGTTCATCAGGCGGTCAGCCCCGAGCTGCGCCTCGGTGGCCGCGTCGACGGGATTTTCGCTGATCCGTTGCCAGGGTCCGATGCGCGCCGGAAAGGCCGCCAGATCGGGCTTGGCGGGAGGGCGCTCGAAGGTCCCCGTCCAATGGACCAACACCGCCTGGGCGGCGAGAAATAGCGGGACGAGGATGGTTTTAGGCGCGGTCATGGCTCCAGCTATAAATCGAGTTGAACAGGCGATGGACCAGCAACATCAAGCCCAGGCAAAGCACGAAGACGCCCCACCCGGCGACCTCGTGCGGAGTTCCGGAATCGAGGGCGGGAACCGCGGCGGAGACGGCCACGCGAACGGCGTTGGCCACGATCGCGATGGGAACCGCGGCCACCAGCAACAGGGTGCGCATCCACGGTTTCACGTCCGCCAGATAAGCGAACACCACCGCGATGAAGGCCAGCGACAGCAGATAGCGGACGCCGCTGCACGCCTCTACCACCGAGACGCGATGCCCACCCACGTCAAGAATGACGCCGTCCCGGATCACGCGGTATCCGACGGCTGAAAGGACGGTGGTCGCGAGGCGGCTGGCCAGCAACTGGAGAGGCAGCGTGGTCTGGTTATAAACGATGGCCAGCTTCGGTAGCATGAACAGCGAGAGCGCCAGCGGAAACGCCCAGACGCGCAGGAATCCGAACCCTCCCAGGCAGAGGACGGCGCCGACGATCGAAATCAGGAAAGCCACCGAGCTTGCGAACAGCCCCAGGCCGAGCGAGGAAATCGTCTGCATCGCGGCCGCTGCCGCCAGGAAGAAGAATCCCCACCAGCTGGGCGACGGGGGAAGCGCCAGCCAGCGGGCGCGCTCTCTCCACACGATCCAGGCGACCACCAGAGGCACCGCGAAGCCGTGCGACATGTCTTCGTCTGTCCACCACTGGGCGAACATCCCGCGGAGGGTCGACGCGTAACAAACAAGGAGGGCCAGTGCGGCCAAACCCGCAATGATGACTCTCCTCGTCGGCATCTAGACGCGAGGACTGGCCGGCACGCAGAATTTGTCGAAGGCTTCGGTCAGCAGCGCGGCGATCTGCGAGGCGTCGCGACGCTCGATTTCATGGCGATGAATCATGTGCACGGGTTTGCCGTCCTGGAACAGGGCGATCGACGGGGAAGACGGCGGATAGTCCTTGAGCAGGGCGCGCACATGCGCCACCGCCGCTTCGTCTCCACCGGCGAACACGGTCGCCGATTTCGCCGGTTTTACCTCATGCTGCAACGCCATCCCCACCGCGGGACGAGCCCGGCCGGCGGCGCATCCGCAAATCGAGTTGACCACCATCATGACGGTGCCGCCCGAGGCGAGCAGCTTATCGACATCTTCCGGGGTTCGCGTTTCCTCGACGCCGAAGCGGGTTAATTCGGCTCGCATGGGAGCAATGAAATGTTCAGGGTATGCCACGTTTTCATTTTAACAGCAGACCGGCTTGCGGCGCGCATTATCCCCTCCCTGACGGTCGGGGTTCGGTGTCCGTATGGCCGCTGCGAGGATCTAGTTAGTAGACTATGGGCATGAAACTCTCGCTCCTTGTCCTGTGCTGTGCGGTGTACGCGCAGACCGTCCCCGCGGATCTCCTTTCTGAAACCGGTGTCGCTTATGCGCAGGCCGATCCGCAGCAGGTTATGGATATCGTTCGTCCCCGCGAGGCTGGCCGGCGTCCGGCGATTCTCACTATTCATGGTGGGGGATTCCGGGCCGGGTCGCGCAAAGGCTATCAGGCCACCTGCGTGACGCTGGCCCAGCATGGCTACGTCTGTGCCACCGCCGATTACCGGCTGGCGCCCGCCGCGCCTTTTCCGGCCGCGGTCAACGACGTGAAGGCCGCCGTGCGCTACCTGCGCGCCAATGCGTCGCGCCTGGGGATCGATCCCGCGAAGATCGGCGTGATGGGCGGGTCTGCCGGCGGACATCTCGCGCTGTTCCTGGGGGTCACCGGCAACGTGCCGGAGTTTGAAGGCGACGGTCCCAATCGCGATCAATCCTCCCGCGTCTCCGTGGTGGTGGATTATTTCGGGCCGTCCGATCTGACCAAATCGTATGGCCGGAGCGTCGATGCGGCGGAAGTGCTGCCGTTGTTTCTGGGCGGCGACGTCGCGCATGCGCGGGCCATGCACCTGCGCGCCAGTCCGCTCAACTGGGTCACTCCCGACGCCGCGCCGACGCTCGCCATCCAGGGGACTAAGGACCGCTATGTCAACTATGAGCAGTCGGTGTGGATTGTCGATCGGCTGCTGGCCTGCGGCGTCGAAGCGGAGTTGGAGAGCATCGAAGGCGCCGACCACGGTTTCAAGGGCGCCGATGCCGAGCGTGCCGACAAGCGGATGATGGGATTTTTCGACCGTTACCTAAAATAGCCGCGCTACTGAAAACTCCGGCTTTGGCCGATATAGGAGTGACGGAGTTTCCATGCGCTGCCTGCATTGCAACAAGAAATTGAGTTTGCTGAAGTTGGCCAAAGGGGACAGCTACTGTTCTCCTGAGCACTTCGACGCGCATCAGCTCGAGTTGTCAAAATCCGCTATTGAGCGGCTGATGAGCTCGCCCGTCGTGGAAGGTCCGAAACGGCCGCTGGTCGCCACTCCGCGGGTAGACGAACCTGTGGAGCCAGCGCCGCGGCGCGTCGCGGAATTACGCGAAACAAGCGTTCCGAAAGAGGTTCTTCGAGCCGCCCCAGTGTTGACGGAGGAGCCTCCTCCCGCGCCGTTTGCGATGTCCCCGCTTCCGGTCTATCAGCCCAAACCGGCGGCTCCGCTTGCCGCCGAAAGCGACGAACCGGCCGCGTCCGCGCGGGAACTGTCCTTCCCGGTGCACGAATGGGAAGCAACCACCTGCCTTTTAAATCTTTACGTGCGCCTGGGACTATCCGAGACCACGCCGCTGAACTGGACGTCGCCAAGGAATTTCGTCCTGGCCGCGGAAGGCTTCCCCAGGGACGTCGTGCGGCTGGCGGAGCCGACGCTGCGGGCGCTGGACCCCAGTTCCTTGCGGGAACTCGAAGACCTCGTCCCTGAAGTTTTGCCCGTTGAGCTTGCTCCGCCGATTGAGGCAACCGCTGCTATCGAGCCGAGCGCGCCCGTCGAGCCAGAGGACTCTGTCGAGTCTGGTCTGCCCTTACTGATCGAAGAGCTCGTCCCCGATGATTCCGTTTCGCCTGTTGAGCTTGCTCCGCCGGTCGAGGCAACCGCTGCTATCGAGCCGAGCGCGCCCGTCGAGCCGGAGGAGCCCGCCGAGTCTGATCTGCCCTCCCTGATCGAAGAACTCGTCTCTGATGAATCCGCTTCACTTGTTGAGCTTGCTCCACCGATTGAGCCCGTCGAGCCGGAGGAGTCCGCCGAGATGGAGGACTCCGTCGAGTCTGGTCTGCCCTTACTGATCGAAGAGCTGGTCCCTGATGATTCCGCGTTGCTTGTTGAGCATGCTCCGCCGGTCGAGGCAACCGCTGCTATCGAGCCGAGCGCGCCCGTCGAGCCGGAGGAGTCCGCCGAGTCTGATCTACCCTTCCTGATCGAAGAGCTCGTCCTTGATGATTCCGCTTCGCCTGGCGAGTTTGCTCCGCCGGACTCCGCCGCATCTCGTCTGCCCTTCCTGATCGCACCCTCGTTTCAAGAGCGAACCGCGCCGCCGATTGCGCTCGCGGGGGCCAGTTCGATACCGAATCCCGCCATGCTGGCTCCCGTTCTCGATGCGGGCCCGCCGCGCCTCGATTCGTCCGGCGCGATGGCGCGGTTGTCGCGCTTCGCCGACGCCGTATCGCTCCAGGTGCAAGACTCGACCGCGGATGGGATCGAGCGCACTGCCGAACTGCCGTTCGCCGCGGCCCTGGTTTTGCCTGCCGCGGGGAAGGAAGCCCACCGGGATCGATGGCATGCATCGAACCACCTGATCAGCATCAGCAGCACCATTCTCGAATCGGCCTGGCAGCCGACGCATCCCCCCGAGTTCGCTCCCCCCGCCCACGCGTCTCTGCTGGTTCGCCCCATCGCCTCCCGTGTGCACCCCTCGGATCCGGCGCAATGTCTGCAAGGCCATGCAGGGGTTTACCGCGCTATTTCCCCGGTTCCAGGAAATATCATTTCCCCGAGCCGGACGCCGCGTCCGGAAGCAGCCAGTACTCCGCCCATCCCCCCCAACGCCCAGCAGCCTGAAATGCGGGCGATAAAAACGGCATCGCTATTCCTGGGCCCGCTCGAAACGCGTCCGTTGCGCCAGAAAGCGGTGTTCCGCGATCCATCCGTTTCGGCCATGGAATCCAGGTGGCGTGCGAGCCTCGCGAAACCTCTGCTATCCGAGCCTCTTTCGACCGCGACCTGGCAAAGGCAGGCGCATTGTGCTTTGCCGGTCTCGATTACCGATGGACCCCCTTGGTCGACCGTTCCCATGCAGCTTCTGCCGTATGAACCGGCCTGCATTCAGCAAGGGCCCGCCCAATTGCAGCCGCCATCGCTTGCCGGCCGGCCCTATCAGTTCGTCGCGTGGCGGTCGATAGGCCCAGCCGCACCCCGCCGGCCCCCCCCGGCACCCTTTGCGGCCCTCCCAGAGCTGCGGTTTTCGGCAGTCGACAGTCGCTCAATCACGACCACACTTTTGACCAGCGGCGCCGCCTTGGTGGCGCTTCCGGTTCCTTTTGCCGCCGTGTCCAGCACCGTATTTTCTCAGCCGGATGTACGTTTCATGACCTCAACCAACTTTCCCCGAGCCATTAGTTCGGATACATCGGCGGGCTTCGGGACCGTTCGACTGTGTACCCCCCAAGTGAGCTGGGGACCTCGGCGTGCTGCCGCCCGGAATCCGCGCATTGTGAAATTTTTACCTCGTCGCGAAGACCCCATCCTGCCGTCTGCCAGTGACTGGGCCCGGTTGAGGTCGCTGCCTCGTTAGGTTTTACGAACTTTTACAACAAACTATGCAGACCTTAGACATCTATGCCGATGCTTAAGTAGGACTAAAGCCAAGAAAGGTCCAGGTCCGGGGACATATGGAAAAAACAAAGACCAATCGAGGAAACGTGGCGACGGTGGAACCCGAGGCTGCCGGCGGGGACGTTGCGCTGCGGTCCTTGGCGCTTGCGGTTTCGCTGCATCTCAAGGGTGAGCAAGAAGAAGCGCTGAAGGAACTGGATCGCGCCGAAGCTCACGCCAACGCGGGTGATCTAGCGGAAATTCATGCGGCTCGCGGCCACATTCATTCCGAACTCGGCCACTTCGATCAGGCAGCTCACAGTTTCTCACGCCTCGCGGAGCTCTTGCCGGAGGACGCCCAAACGCGGTACCGGCTCGGTTTGTGTTTGCAGCATTTGGGCCGCTATGCGGAGGCGCTCGACAGTTTTCGTTCCGCGCTGTCTTTGGGCGATCGCGAATTGAAGACCAAACTCGCCGCCGGCGCCTGCCTGTTGCAGCTCAACGACGGCAAGGCTGCCATTGAGATGTTCGACGAGGCCCTGGCGCAGGATTCCGGTTCAGAGGCGGCCCTTTTCGGGAAGGCGGTCGGTTTCCAGCTGCTCTGGGAATATGACGAGGCTTCGAAGATCTATGAGCGGATTCTGGACAAGAATCCTCAGTCCGAGGACTCGCTCGCCAACCTGATCTCCCTCAACCTGCAGCGCAAGGACTACGATTCAGTGCGCCAGTGGAGCGACCAATTGCTGGCCCAGCGGCCCGATGCCATGGCGGGTCTGGTGGGACTTGCGGGGGCCTCCTTCGCCACTGGAGATTTTGAAGCCGCTGCCAAACACACCCTGCGGCTGACCGAACTGGCGCCGAATTCCTACGATCACTGGTTCAACCTGGGTGTTGCCCTCCAGCGGCTGAACCGTCTTCCCGAATCCTCCAACGCGTACCGCCGTGCCGGAAGTATCCGGCCTGAAGCCACTTTCGCGCATATCAACCTTGGTGTCGTATCCCGCGAACTGGGAGACTTGGCGAGCGCCCGCGCCGCCTTCGAACGGGCGGTACAGGCGGCGCCGGAGCGCGACGACTTGAAGCTGGAACTGGCCTCCGTCATCGAACATCAGGGATCGCTCGAAGAAGCCGAATCGCTTTATGCCAGCCTCGTCGCGTCGAACCCGAGCCTGGAGGACGCCTGGTTCCGCCTCGGCTATCTGCGCCTCCAGCGCGCCGATTACGCAGGCAGTATCGCCGCATTCGAGGCGTGTATCCAAGAACGTCCCGAATGGCCCGAAGCGGAAATGAACCTGGCCCTGGCCCACATCCGCAGCCGCCAGTACGATCAGGCCGAGGCCGCGCTGAAAAAACTGCTCGACCGGAATCCGAAATCGATCGACGCCTTGAACGGCCTGGCCGTCGCGTCGCTCGAACGGGCGAATCACCCCAAGGCGCTCACTTATCATCTGGCTCTCATCGATGCGGGTGAAAAGTCGCCGGAGATCTACTACAACGCCGGCCTCCTTTCGCAGCAGCTCAATCAGCCCGAGAATGCGGCGGATCTGTACCGCGCCGCGCTCGCGTTGCGCCCCGATTTTCCCGAGGCGCTCTCGAATCTCGGACATGTGCTCCAGAGTCTCGGCAAGAGCGACGACGCCCTCAACTGCTGGGTTTCCGCCTTGGAGAAAAAGCCGGAACTCGCGCGCGGCTACTTCCTGCGCTAGCGGCCTGAGTTAGAAATTGGCAACAGAGATCGCGGTGGGGCGGACGCCCTTCGTCCGCGCCGGACCCCCGGGTCCGGCTCAACCAACGCACTGAAGCCGGAGGCCGACGCGGGCGTCGGCCGCGGACCAAGGGGTCCGCCCCACGTCGCGGATTCTGCCTTGAACTTATATCTGCTAAGAGCCGTCTTAGCGGGAGCTCACAGCCAGGTTGTGCGCTGCCAATTCTATTCTCTCGATCAACCCCGCCGCGGACTCTTCGTCGAGATGCTCCACCAGCGATACGCTGGTGCGCGCCTTAATGATCGAAGTTTCTCCCGCGATTTCCACCACAAAAGTCCCGTCACCGAGCCAGCCTTCAATCTGACTCGCTCGCGCCGCGATGCCGGACTCGGGCGCCCCGAAGACCGTCATCAGCTGATTCTCGGCCCAGCGGAAAATCACGTCATATGGCCGGACCGTTGCCGCCAGCTTATCCGCCAGTTGCTTCGTGATCTGCCCGGAGATCGTCTTCTTTAAACTCTCCGGAATCGAAACTTCTGCGATCCAATCCACCACCACGGCGCAGAACGATTTTTGTTTCAAAATCTCGGTGGCAAGCCGCCGCGCGCCGGCCACGCGATTCAGGAGGCCCGTCTCCGGATCGACGAAGTCAGAGACGTTCGCGTCGGTAACCCACGACTCGATTTCCTCCCGCCGGCGCCGCAGATCGTCGATGGTGGCCAGTTTTTCCGTATTCGTTCTCCGGGAATAGGCTCTGAGACCGGATGCATAGCGATGAAAAGATCGCCGCAACTGCGCCTCGTCATCCACTTCCGCCGACGCTTCGAGATGCTCCGCCAGATCGGCGAGAAACGCCTGTTGCAGGTCGGCCGCGGCGCTCAGCAGTTCTTCGGTTGCGTGAAGGTGGTCGCGCAGTTGTGTGGCGCGGCTCAATCCCGCGCGGATCCACGCTCCGGTGGTGGCCGCATACTCCAGCAGATCCGTTTCCACTGCCTCCCGGCTCTGCTGCAGCGCCTGCGGAGTTGGGTCGAAGCCCAGCCTCCGCGGCAGCTTCAACAGCCGATCGCGATACATTGTGCCTGCTGCCGGATAAACTTCCGCCAGGCAGTTCCCGATGGCGACGACAACGCCAAGGTAGCAGGTAAGCGCCGTTTGCTCGGCTTTTTGCCGGGTGGTCTCCGGACTCGGCGAATCAAGGATGGAGCTCATACGTTTCCAATAGGATGATCGGCACTTGGGGGCCCCCATCGGCTAGGGGTTATACCTTAGCAGCTAGCGAGCGTGTCCCGGTCATTCCCGCAGCTGTCCCCCACGCGTTGAAGGCTGCGGAAAAAGGCGCGGCCGCCTCTTCCGAGCCGTGACCGCAGGGAGCGGTTTCCGACACTGTCTTCGAGCCACCGAACCGCCATGCGTCAGCATGCGGACCAGCGCATCGAGACCCACACTACGGCTGGGTCCGCGGCGGTTCCGGTTCCGACGCCGGCAGATTCGGCCTCTGCCGTTCGATGCGCCAGGTGACCTTTCCGCCCTGCTCCCGTTCGGTGCGGTTGACGCGCAGCTTCGCGTGGGCCAGATAATTCAGATGTACGCGGTCAAACGCGAGGCCGGCCGAGGCCATCAGCTTCATGTAATCGCCATGGGCGGTCTCGTCCGGAGCCTCGGTATAGCCGGAGTCCCAGGTTACATCGGGCGACACGCCGCCGGTGGCGCCAACCGGCGCACCCGCCGCACCCCGGCCTGGAGAACCTTTCAACGCCATGTAAATCCGGATCCCGTGGACGATCGGCTGCTGCATGTCC
>JBEKOZ010000023.1:0-16366 GCA_049521275.1 Bryobacteraceae bacterium
CCAGGGCAGTCGGCGACACGCCCCCGCGGAGATTCGCGACTTGGTAGTCATCGTCCCTTCGCCGCGCGGCCATACGGAAGAATTGCGCGATTCGCTAGCGAGCCTGGCGAACCAGACAGTCACAGGATTCGAGGTATTAGTGGTTTCCCCGGCCGATCTCTCGCCGGCCGATTTTCCCAATTCACCGAAGTTCACCACGATGTTTCGCCAAGGCAAACTGGCGGCACTTCTGAACGCTGGAATCGCCGCCGCACGCGGGAGGAGGATCGCGTTTCTGCCCGCCGGTGATATTTACTTTCCGTTTCACTTGGAGGTATTGGCGAATCGGGCGTCCGAAGCAGTTTATTCAGCGTGGAGCGTTTCCTTCGGGGACGGTAGGGGCGCGCCTCGCCTGGATCAGGCTGAACCGGAGAAGTTATCGGCGGGAGACTGGGCGCCGCTGGTTTGCTGGATGCACGCCGCTCCGCCGCTATTTGACGAATCGCTGGATGAGTTTTGCGGATGGGATTGGGTCCTGCGGCTGAGGGCCCGTCCTCTGTATGTTCGCCGCGTTACTTGTGAGAAGACCGCGCGCTCCGCCTCGGCCGTCGAAGCCGCGCGGGTCATCGCGGCCCATCCCGCGGACGGCCCCGCGTGCGAATGGGACCGGAAACGCTTCGTCGCCGCCGTCGGCAGCGGACTCTGGGAGCGCAAGCTGATCGGTGCGGGAAATTTGATGGAGCGCCGCGCGCGACAGATGCTCGACAACCTGAAACTGCGCGAGAAGCAGCGGGAGCTTGCGGATGCCAAGGAGCGTTTGCTGAATTCCGCGAGCACAGCCGCCGCTGTTGAGCGTCCGGCGGTTCTCCTGTTCAGCATCATTCGCTGGACCGATCTGACACAGCGTCCCCATCACTTCGCCCGCGGCCTCGCAGCCCGCGGCATTCCTGTGTTCTGGATCGATGTGCAGTTGAAGGCGCCCAAACAGCTGCATGGCGGGAATCTTTCGATCGAGATCGAGCCGAATCTTTTCTACGTCGAGCTGCCCGGAACGGAGGCCGATCTGTATCGGATGGAGTGGAATCCCGCGACTCTCGATGCGATGACTGCGGCGTTTGCCGCGCTGGGCGTGACCGAGGCAATCCAGTTGGTCAATTTTCCGAAGTGGACCCCCTTGGTGCTGCGGTTGCGGGAGCGATTCGGCTGGCCCATCGTCTACGATTGCCTGGATGACCAACAGGCGTTTGGCGGTTTGTACCCCGGAAATGCCCCTGAACTCGAGCCCCAGCTGATACGGGAGTCCAAGGTGCTGATTACTTCCGGCCATACGCTTTACACTCGTCACCAACCCAATCACCCGGACGCGATGTTGATTCCGAATGCCGCCGATTTTGATCTATTCGCTGGCGCGCGCCCATCCGGCAGATTCAACCATCTTCCCCATCCCATCATCGGTTTTTTCGGTGCATTTTCTGATTGGCTGGATCTCGATTGGATCGGTGAATCGGCACGCCGGTTTCCGAAATGGTCGTTTGTCTACATCGGCCGCGAGGGATTCGCTTCCAGCGAAGCTGCCAAGCAATGGCGGCGAGTGGTTTCCGCCTCGAACATTCACGTGATCAATCAGGTGGATCAGCCCACTCTGGCGGCACACCTTGCTGAGTTCAACGTATGTATCATGCCGTTTCGAGACTTGGCCATCACCCGCTCCATGAACGCCGTGAAGATTTTCGAATACCTCGCTGCCGGAAAACCAGTGCTTGTTCCCGATTTGCCGGAGACACGCCCGCTTGCGGAACTCGGTCTGATCACCGTATACCGATCGCACGAAGATTCGTTTCGATTGCTCAGCGAGGTAGCCATTGGCGCTGAGGACGCCGGCCTGGTTCTTCGGAGGCGTCGCTTTGCAGCCGATAATACCTGGAACCGGCGAGTAGACGATCTTGCCGCTGCGATCGATCGATTATGTTTCAGGAGCAATTGAGTCCAGAGCCCCGTGCTGGAAAGGTTGAGAATCAGAATAACGGGCTGCTGGACAACACCTATTTTTAGTCCTGCCCGAGGGATCTATGTATAATGGCGTGTAATCATGCTAGCGGAGGCGGCGTATTATCTCAAAATGGCGCGATCTCTCCGAGAGATGATACGTCTACCCTTGGAATCGCACCCGGAGGCGATGCTGCGAGCTCAACTGGAAAACCGAGTGAGCCGGTTTCTAGAGGCGCTCCGCCAGATTGTATTCACGAATCCGGAACATCCCTATTTCAAAATGTTCGCGGAGGCTCGCTGCAGCTTCGATGATGTGAACGAGTTGGTGCTCAACCGTGGGCTGGAGCCGGCGCTCGAAGTCCTGCGCCAGGCCGGCGTATTTCTCTCCCATGAGGAGTTCAAGCGGACCCAGCCGATTGTGCGCAACGGTCGGCACATTGCCGCGGATTCGACGAGTTTCCACAACCCGCTGGCGCCCGGCGTATTGGAAATGGCCTCCTCGGGAAGCCGTGGCGTGATCACACAGGCGTCACAGAGTCTTTCGTTCCGCACCCATCGCAATTGTTATGAATCCCTGACCGTCCGCGAATTCGACGCCGCCAACTGGCGTGGGATCACCCTGGCTCCTATTCTGCCCGCCCCATGGGGGTTGTTGCACCCCATTCTGGCTCATAAACTGGGCGTGACGGCGGAGCATTGGTACGCGGCGGGAGGCAATCTCCGGGACTCGGGCCACTACCGCGCCGTGACGCGATTCCTGGTCGCCGAAGCGCGCTTGCTCGGCGTTCCAATGCCGCCCCTTTCGTTTCTTCCCCCGAACGATTTCACACCCGTTGCCGAAGATATCGCGCGGGCTCGCGACAAGGGCCGGCGTACCTTGGTAAGGGGCGTGGTTAGTTCGTGCGTGCGCGTCGCCGCCGCCGCCTTGGAAAAAGGCTTGGATATTTCGGGCACACGATTCTTCACCGCGGGAGAAGCATTGAGCGATGCCAAAGCGGAGGTTGTGCGGCGCGCCGGGGCCGAGGCGTTCGCGACCTACTGGGTTTCCGAACTCGGCTTGGTCGGGACATGCTGCAGCCAGATCGGCGGCGCCAACCGGGTGCATCTTCTGCACGATGCCGTCGCCGCCATTACACATCGGCGCAAGGCGCCGGGCACGGATGTTGAGGTCGATTCGCTGCTGTTCACTTCCCTGCTTCCTTTCGCTCCGTTCTTTGTGCTCAACCTGGAACCCGCCGATCATGGCGTGTTGGGTCCGGCATCTTGCGACTGCGAGTTTTCACGGGCCGGATTCACCACGCTGATCTCGGGTATGTACAGCTACACCAAACTCACCGGCCACGGTACCACGCTGGTGGGGACCGACATCTTACAGATTCTCGAAGAGGCGCTGCCGGGCCGCTTTGGAGGCAGCCCGGCCGACTATCAATTGGTGGAGCAAGAGGCCGGAACCGAAACCCGCATGGTTCTGCGCGTGAATCCCCGGATCGGGGAGGTTCCTGCCGGAGAGATCCGCAGCTTTTTCCTGAGCGAAATTCGAAAGCTCTTCGGTGGAGCCTTGACCAGCCGCACCTGGACCCACGCCGCCTCGGTGGATGTTCTCCTCGAAGCGCCTATCGTCGGGCGGACAGGGAAGATTCTGTCGCTCCATTTACTTGGGCCGGACCACGCTTCGAAGCTCAGGCAAGGAGCGGTGCGTGCGTCGTAGAGACTTCGTATGGACCGGGTCGCTGGCGGCCCTATCCGCGTGCGCAAGAAAGCCGGCAGGCGCCCACACAGCCATCGAGTTCGCCGTGGGGCCATACCCCAGTTCGGCGATCGTTTACTTAGCGGTGGAGCGTGGATACTTTCGCGACGCCGGGTTCGACGTTCATCCGCGCGTGGTGCCCGGGGCTGCGCAGATGAGCGCAGCGGTCGCCGAAGGCCGCGTGGATGCTGCGTTGCACTACGCCGCTCCAAGCCTCTTCAACGCGGTGACGCGCGGCGCTCGCGTCCGGCTGGTCATGGGACGGGAAGTCGTGACCTCATCTTGTGGAGACGCGGCTGCGATTTACACTCGCAAGAAAGCCTTTCCGAACGGTACATCGGACATCCGGCAGTGGGAAGGCAAGCGTTTTGCCATCAGCAGCCGCGCCAGCATGGGAGAGTTTTTTCTCGACACCATACTCACCCGCGCAGGTTTGGATCCCAAGAAGACTCCAAGGATTTACCTCGATCACGCCGCCGCGGTCGCGGCAATGATCTCCGGCAGGCTGGATGCGTTGCTGAACGGCACAAGCCTGCCCATAGCCGTAGAAGGTCACCCGGAGATCGCGCGCGAGACCGCCGGCGCCAGGGCGATCGAGCCGCTACAGTACTCTTACATTTGTTTTGGTTCGCGGCTGCTCGGCACTGGCACTGCAATGGGCGCCCGTCTTCTGGCGGCTTATTTGCGCGCGAGCAAGGATTTTCTCGCGGGAGTGACTCCGCAGTTCTTGAAGGATTACGCCGCTTCGAGTGGGTTGAACGCGGGCGCGCTCGAGGGATGCCGCGCCACGTTCACCGCCGACGGAACCCTCGATATGAAGAGTCTGAAGATTGCGCTCGATTGGGGGATCGCGCGGGGGTTGACGGACGCGAACGCCTCGGCCGAATCCCTCGCGGACCAGCGTTGCCTCGAACTAGCCCGTCGCGAGGCGGTGTGAGAACACAGATGCGACATCTGGTCCTTTTCTTCTCCCTGGCCGTCGCGCTAGCCCAGACGACCGGGATTTTTGAAGGCGTCGTCACCGATCCGTCGGGGGCGGCGGTCAAGGGCGCTGCGGTGCGTTTGATTGAGACGCTCACCGGCGCGCGCCGCGACCTGCTTACGGGAGATGACGGATACTATGCGGCTCCCGGCCTTGCTCCAGGCACGTACGAAATCCAAGTGACGTCCAGCGGATTCCGTCCCGTGATCCGGCGCGGCCTGGTTCTCGATGCCGGGCGAAGCCTCCGCATCGATTTTCCGCTGCAACTCGGTGACGCCAGCCAGAGCATCGTCGTGGTGGGTGCGTCTCCCCTGGTCAGCATTTCGACCGCCGACTGGGGCTCGTCGGTAACCGAAGCGAGGCTGGACGAACTGCCGCTGAACGGCCGCGATCTTTTCGACCTTTCGGCGCAGGAGCCAGGAGTAAGTGTTCCCTACGTTCAGGAGCGTTCTATTACCTACGGCGGATCCTTGCACGTATCGGTGAACGGAGCCCGTCCTGGCCAGAACAGTTACCGCATGGACGGCATTTATGTCAACGATGCGACCGGAGCTGCCCCCTCCAGCGCGTCGGGACAGACTCTGGGGATCGAGGCGGTTCAGGAGTTACGTCTGGCGAGCAGCCCTTTCCTGGCCGAGTATGGACGAGCGGCGGGTGGTATGTTCACGGCCGTGTCCAAGTCCGGAGCCAACGATTTCCACGGAAGCGCTTACGAATTTTTCCGCAATTCCGCGATGGACGCGAAGAATTTTTTCGATGCGGCGAATCAGCCCATTCCACCGCTGAAGCGCAACCAGTTCGGCGGCCTCCTGAGCGGGCCGGTCCGCCACAATAGCCTGTTCTTTTTGGGGAATTATGAAGCCGTACGGTCGGTTGCGTCGCAGACATCCATTGCGACCACCTTGGGCGAGCAGGCGCGCCTGGGCCTGTTGCCGGGCGGAAATGTAACGGTTTCGCCCGCGGTTGTGCCGTTTCTGAATCTCTATCCGCTGCCGAACGGAGCCCTGTTCTCCGACGGCACCGGACAGTTCGTCGCGCCGCTGAAAACGCCATCGACCGAAGACTATGTCACCGGGAAGCTGGATTACGTCCGCTCCGAACGTTTGCGCTTCTCGACGCGCTACACCTTCGACCGCGGCAGCACCTCAAACCCAGACCCCTATCTGCTGTGGAATTTCCAGAATTCGTCCCAATACCATTTTGCTCAGATTCAGGGGCAGTACACGGCGTCCCCAACAACGCTCGAGAGCGTGTATGTGGGTTTCAGCCGCGTCGACAATCTGACCACCGTCGCGCAAACGGCGGCGATCCCTGCCGGTCTTTCTTTTGTTCCCGGAGCCGGCATGGGGGCCATCACCGTGACCGGTCTCACCGACCTGGGAGGCCAGTTATTCCGAGACCGGCCGACGGGCTACATCACAAACGACTACCAGGTGAATTACGAGATCAGCCATACGCAGGGTGCACAGACGCTAAAAGCCGGAGCGGGCTTTGATCGCGTGCAGCTCAATGAGGTGGCCGAGCAAGATCCGCTAGGCTACTACCAATTCTCCAGCGTCCCGAGCTTCCTTGAGGGACTGCCGACGTCGGGTACGCTTCAAGTTCCCGGGCTGACGCAGGAGCGCGGCTGGCGGCAGAATCTGTACTTCGTGTACGCTCAGGACGAAATCCGGATTACCCGGCGGCTCCAGGTGACGCTGGGATTGCGCTACGAACCGTATTCGACCCCTGGCGAAGTGAATGGGCTGGTCGCTTCCTTACCGGATCCCCTGCACGATACGACGACAACCACCGGCGGGGTGCTGTTTCGCAACCCCTCGAAAACGAACTTCGCCCCGCGTGGGGCGCTTGCCTGGGATGTGTTCGGCAATGGGCGGACGAGTTTCCGCGCGGGCGCGGGCATTTTCTATGACCCGATCAGCACCAGCGATCTGACGTACTCCGGCTCGCGCGTCCCTCCCTACTACAATCGCATCCAGCCCTCCAAGCCTCCGTTCCCCGACCTGGCGCTTTCTCTGCACACGCAAGCTCCGCTGACGGTTAGCGGGATGCAGTATTACGAGAATCAGCCTTACGTAATTCAGATGCAGGCAGCCATCGAACACCAATGGGGAGCGAACATCGCGGCCCGCGTTGGTTACGCCGGAAGCCATGGCTTGCACTTGCCGGGCTACTTGGGCGACATGAATATCACGACGCCCACGGTTCTTGCCGACGGACAGGTTTTTTTCCCGCCTGGGGCGCCGTTGCTGAACCCGCATTTCGGAGAGACCTCCATGCGCCTCACGCAATTTCCTTCGTCCGCGAACGCGCTGCAAGCTCAGGTCCAACGCCGTTTCAGCCGGGGATTCCGGATGGAGGGGAAATACGCGTGGGCGAAGATCATCGACGAATCGTCCAACCCGATCATTAACGAGTACCTGAATACGGACTACATGCCGACCCCACTGGATTTCCGTCTGAATCGCGGTTTGGCGAATTTCGACCTGCGGCATACCTTCGCTTCGGACTGGTCCTGGGAGACCCGGCGCTTCCTCGGCGGCTGGGCGATCCACGGGATTTTGCAGGCCCAAACCGGTCCCCCTTTCAACCCTATTACCGGATTCGATCGCAACAACTTGCAGGATCACACCAGCAATGAGCTGGGGCAGCGGCCCAATTATACGCCGATCCCCGGCCAGCAAATGATTACGGGCAATCCCGCCCAATGGTTCAATCCCTTACTGTTTACACTACAAACCGCCGGCACCTATGGGAATCTCGGACGCGATACTCTGACCGGTCCGGGGTTCGTCGATCTGGATGTGGCTGTTCACAAGGTGCTGTGGAAGCACGAGAGGGCGAGTGTCGTCCTGCGCGTCGAGATGTTCAACGTCGCCAATCATCCGAATTTTCAGATTCCGAGCTCGCTGTCGTTGTTTGGCAGCACCGGCCTGCGGGTGGCCTCCGCGGGGCAGATCACGCAGACCACGACATCCTCCCGCCAACTGCAACTGGCGCTGAGAGCGAGCTTTTAAGAAAGATGCAGATCCGGTGCGCCGATCTCGCGGTCAGCTACTCGAGCGGCGGGCGAAATATCGATGCGCTAACCGGCGTTACGCTGGACATTAGAGAGGGAGAATTCGTATCGCTGGTGGGTCCCAGCGGCTGCGGAAAAACGTCGCTGTTGCGGACCTTTGCGGGATTCGTCGAGCCTCGCTCGGGGACCGTGACGCGGAGCGGGGACACGGGGGACGGCTCGATCGGCGTGGTAATGCAGGAGGACAGTTTGTTTCCGTGGATGACGGCCATGGAGAATGCGACCTTCGCGCTCGAGATGGCCGGTGTCCGGCGAGCCGCCCGGGAAGACGCGGCCCAACCCATGCTCCGGCGTTTCGGATTAGCCGGCCGTGAACGAGCCTATCCGCAGGACCTTTCCGCGGGGATGAAGCAGCGGGTGGCCGTGGCGCGGGCGTTCCTCAGCAGAGCGGGATTGCTGCTGATGGACGAGCCGTTCGGCGCGCTGGACGCCATGACCAGAGAGAAGCTCCAGCGTGAGTTGCTCGAGGAATGGACCTCCAGCCGGCGAACCGTGCTGTTCGTGACCCATGATGTCGAGGAGGCGGTCCTGCTTGGCTCACGCATCCTGGTGATGACGCCCCAACCCGGCACCATCTGCGCCGTCTTCGACGTTCCTTTCGCCTATCCGCGAAGTTACGAGTTGACCTTGACCAGAGACTTTGTGAGTCTGAAGCGCGAGATTCATGCTTTGCTGGGAGTCAGACCAGTCGAGGCAGGGACGATGTGGACACGGGGATGAAACGCCTGCTCGTACGCTTATGGCTCCCGGCACTCGCGGTCGGGGTGTGGGAACTGGTCACGCGTCTCCAGTGGCTGGACCCGCTTTTCTTTCCCTCACCGGGCCTTCTAATGCAAACATTCTGGCGGCTGACCAGGAACGGCGAGCTGGAGCATCATGTGGGCGCGACGCTTGGCCGGCTGGGAGCCGCCTACGTGGTCGGAAGTGCAACCGGCGTCGCCCTCGGCCTGATCTTGGGGAGCCAGCCGTTTTGGCGGCAATCGGCGCAGGGAGTTCTGTCGGGTCTATATGCCTCCCCGAAGCTGTCTTTTTTGCCCGCGTTTCTGGTGTTCTTCGGGATCGGCAACTTTTCGCTCCTTCTGCCGGCAGCCATCAGTTGCTTCGTTCTCATGACCATGTATTCTATCGACGCCGCGCGGGCGGTGAAGCCGAACTATGTCGATCTGGCGCGCAGTTGCGGCGCGGACCGCCGCGCGCTCTTCTTTCGCGTCTACTTGCCGGCATGCCTGCCGAATTTGTTTACGGGCCTGCGGGTGGGCATTGGCGGAGCGCTGGTGATCGTGGTGGCGGCGGAAATGCTCGGTGCTCCTTCCGGGTTGGGCGAGTTCATTTGGATCAATGGACAAACTTTGGCGGTGGACAAAATGTATGCCGGGATCGCCGCATGCGCACTCCTCGGGGTGGGCACCAACTACCTGTTTGAAAGGTTGGAACGGAGCCTGGCGCCCTGGGTCCGATGAACAGCATGCCTTCCGCTCCCGCCTTGCTTGTCGCGCGCGATTCTGTTTTGCTGTATAAATCTACAGTGAGATTATGATTCACCCCGCCGTCCCCGTCATCGGAGAGCCACGCCTCATCACGCTTCCTTCCTTCCCCGACCAGCGAGGAACCTTGTCGGTATTTGAATGGGCCGGAATGTCACCCTTTGAGCCCAAGCGGTTTTATTACATCTACAATTCCACGTCAGGAGCCCGGCGGGGGCTGCATGCTCATTTTGTAGAGGAAGAGCTCATCGTGGCGCTAGCGGGCCATTTCACGGTATGGCTCGACGACGGCTCGAAACGCACGGAACATCGCCTGGACCGTCCGGACCGGGCGCTCTATGTTCCCGCGCTGATTTGGCATGAGCTCGCCGATTTTAGCGCGAACGCGGTCTGCGCCGTATTCGCATCGACCGAGTGCAACAATAATGAGGACTATTGCCGTGACTACCAAGAGTTCCTTAAAGCTCGCAGCGAAAAACTCCCCCTCGGCGGATCGCCCGCACGTCCCGTTCGTTGATCTGGCCGCAAGCTATCGCGAAGTCCAGGAGGAACTCGATTCCGCCTATCATCGCGTGGCCGCCTCCGGCTGGTATGTGCTCGGAGAGGAATTGGAGGCCTTCGAGACGGAATTTGCCGCCTACTGCGGCGTCTCCGGCTGCGTTGGCGTCGGAAACGGCTTCGATGCCCTTTTCTTGATCCTGCGAGCTTACGGCATCGGGCCGGGCGATGAAGTGCTGGTTCCGGCGAGTACTTTCATTGCGACCTGGCTGGCCGTCGAGCACACCGGCGCGAGGCCGGTCCCGGTGGAGATCCGGGAAGACACCTTCAACCTGGACCCGGACCGGATGGAAGCGGCGGTGACCAGCCGGACGAAAGCCATCGTGGCCGTACATCTGTATGGCCAGCCTGCCGACATGGACGCGATTCGCGAGATCGGCTTGCGGCACGGACTCCGCCTGATCGAGGATGCTGCGCAAGCCCACGGAGCCAGGTACAAAGGTTTGCGGGCCGGCGCTCTCTCCGATGCCGCGGGCTTCAGCTTCTATCCCGTCAAGAACCTTGGGGCGCTCGGAGACGGCGGAGCGGTGGTGAGCAGCGATCCTCAGTTGACGAAGGCCGTCCGCCGCTTGCGCAACTACGGCGCTCTCGGCAAGTTCGATCACGAGATCGCCGGGTTCAACTCCCGCCTCGATCCGTTGCAAGCCGCTTTCCTGCGGGTCCGGCTGCGCCATCTGGAACGCGGGAATCAGCGGCGGCGGGCGGTGGCGGAACAGTATATCGAAAAGCTTTCCGTGGTTCCCCGGTGCACCCTGCCGGCCGTTCCCGCCTGGGCGGATCCCGCCTGGCATCTCTTTGTGATCCGGCACCCACAACGAGATCGGTTGCGGAGGTATCTGGGATCACAGGGCATTGAGACCTTGATCCACTATCCCCGGCCGCCCCATCTCTCCCGCGCGTTTGCGGAGCTGGGATTC
Organism: Bryobacteraceae bacterium; assembly: GCA_049521275.1. Classification (GTDB taxonomy): domain Bacteria; phylum Acidobacteriota; class Terriglobia; order Bryobacterales; family Bryobacteraceae; genus Palsa-187. Next base: position 10,736 of record JBEKOZ010000023.1, read on the forward strand.
AAGAGAGGCGATTTCCCTGTCTCCGAGCGGCTGGCCGGTGCGGTCTTAAGTCTGCCTATTCACCCGCACCTCGGTCCGGAGAGTGTCGAACGAGTGGCGCAATCGGTTCTCGATTTCGAGGCCCGGGGTGAGTGATTCCGTCCTCCCCATAAGTGTCCTGATGGCAGTGTGTGAAGGGGAACGGCATCTTTCCGCGGCGGTTGATTCCGTTTTCGAGCAGACCCACTCGGGTTTTGAGCTGATCGTCATTGACGACGGTTCGACAGACCATTCCTGCGCGATCCTGGAACGCTATCGGGACCCGCGGCTGCGGGTGGTGCGGCAGGAAAACCAGGGCGCCGCGGCCGCACTCGACGCCGGCCTGCGCCTGGCTCGCGGGGAGTCGATCGCTTTCCTGGATCAGGATGACGTATGGAATAAAGAAAAACTCGCGGAGCACATCGCGGTCCTCGGCCGCCATCCGGAAATCGATCTCACATTTTCCTGGTACCGGATGATCGACCCGCATGGAAGAGAAATTGGACTGCGATCGAGACGCCATCGCGGAACCGTCCCTTTCGCTTCCTTGTTGGCGGATTTCGTGATTGGGGCGACGTCCAATATCGTGGTACGGCGGGCGGCACTCGAAAGAGCCGGAGGAATCGATCGCGCTTTTCCGCGGCTCTACGATCTGGATCTTTCCCTTCGTGTCGCCTTACTATCTTCTGACAATATCCTGGCCATTCCGCGCGACCTGATGTTATACCGGCGGCATGGGTTTCAGATCACGCGGAATCCCCGCGCGCTGGAGCCAGAGTGGGAGAATTTGTTGAGCAAGTTTCACAAGCTGGCCCCGCGCGAGTTCGCTCAGGTAGAAAAACTCGCCCGCTCGAACATGAAGCGGTATCTTGCGTGTCTGGAATACGAAAATACCCGCTATCTCCAAGGGGTCGAGCTTCTGCGGGAAGGGTTCACGATTGCCCCGTTTCGGTTCTTGATCGATTCCCGGAACTGGCTGGCCACGGCTGCGTGTCTGAGCGGCGCGCTACTGCCGTCGCCGTGGCACAGCCAGCTCGAACGGATCGCGGGTCTCCGGCGAGACGGCTCGTAATGCTCAGTTCCCTTCGTATACAATTCAGACTGAAGTTAAGTCTAACCGCGTGCGCATTCTTTTTTGGATACTCGCGATCACGCCCGCAGTGGCGCAGGAACCCGTCACGATTCGGGTCGACGCCACACAACAGCTTGGTTCGTTCAAGCCGATCTATGGCTATTTCGGCTATGACGAACCGAACTACACCTATACGAAGAACGGGAAGAAGTTGATTAGCGAACTGGCTGCATTGAGCAGCGGCCATGTCTATATCCGCACGCACTTCATGCTCGCTACGGGGGACGGCACGCCGGGCTTGAAGTGGGGATCGACCAACGCCTATACGGAAGACGCTTCAGGCAAACCGGTCTACGACTGGACGATTACAGACCGCATCTTCGACACATACTTGCAGGCTGGTGCGAAACCATTCGTCGAGATTGGTTTCATGCCGCAGGCGCTGTCTTCGAAGCCGCAGCCGTATAAGCCGATCTGGATACCGGGCGACAAGAACCCCAATTACAGCATTGGATGGAGCTATCCGCCTAAGGATTACGCGAAGTGGGGAGAACTGGTCCATCAATGGGTTCGCCATGCGCTTCAGAAATATGGCCGAAGCGAAGTAGCGGGCTGGTATTGGGAAGTCTGGAACGAGCCGGACATCAGCTACTGGCACGGTACGCCAGAGGAGTACAACAAACTTTACGACTATGCAGCTGACGGCGTGAAGCGCGCGATGCCTGAGGCGAAGGTGGGAGGGCCTGCCTCAACCGGGCCGGCCAGCGACAAAGCCGCCAACTTTCTCCGGCAGTTTCTGGAACACTGCGCATCGGGAAGGAATGCCGCGACAGGGAAAACGGGAGCGCCGCTCGACTTTATCACTTATCACGCCAAAGGCAGGCCGACGGTTGCCGATGGCCACGTGCGCATGGGAATTTCAAAGAATGCCGAGGATGTCGTCAAGGGATTTCAGATCGTCGCGGCATTTCCGAAATTCAAGAGCCTTCCGATCATTCTGAGCGAATCGGATCCAGAAGGCTGCGCGGCTTGTTCGGCGCGCGTGTACCCGCAAAATGCTTATCGGAATGGATCTCTTTACGCATCGTACGAGGCAGCCATGATGAAAAACATCTTGGAATTGGCGGATCGGGAAGGAACCAATATCGAGGGCATGCTGACCTGGGCCTTCGAATTCGAGGACCAGCCGTACTTCGACGGCTTCCGCACGCTCGCGACGAACGGCATCGATAAACCCGTGCTGAACTTTTTCCGCATGGCTGGCATCGTTGGCGTGCCGCGGGGCGAGCGGGTGAAAGCCGAGAGCAGCAGGGGCGTGACAGCTGAGAAGATGATTGCGGATGGTGTGCGCGGCGATGCTGATGTGGATGCGATCGCGGTGCGTGCTGACCGGGAAGTCAATGTGCTGGTGTGGAATTACCACGACGATGATCTGCCGGCCCCAGCCGAACATGTCCGGCTCAGCTTGAATGGCATTCCCGCCGGCATCCAACGTGTGTTGTTGCGACATTACCGGGTTGACGAGATGCACAGCAATGCTTGGACGGAATGGAAAAAGATGGGTTCGCCGCAGAATCCGTCGCCCGAGCAGTACGCGGCATTGGAAAGATCGGGGCAACTGGAGCTTCTCGATTCGCCGCGCTGGATAGAGACTGACGGTCGATTGACTCTGGAGTTTGACCTGCCTCGCCAGGGCGTCTCTTTGGTTCAGTTGACCTGGTAAAGCCTACTGTTTCTCCGGTGTGGAGTGCGGCGGCGGCGCGGAGAGCAACAGATCGTCCGTGGAGTGCTGCTCGCGCCAAACTCCGGCTGCGGGTATTTCGCCGGGAACGTCAACTCCTTTTTCCAGGCATCCAGACGATGCTCACGCTGGGAGAATCCGTGCAGCTCATTCGGGTAGGTGAAATAATAGAAAACCTTCCGGTGCTCCCGCAGCGCCTTCACGAACAGAGCCGACTGATACGGCGGGACCTGCGGATCGTTTTCACCATGCAGGATCAGCAGCGGTGTTTTGATTTTGTCGACGTCCAGAAGAGTGTTGGCTTTGCGATAGACCTCCGGCTTCTCCGTGGGGCTGCCGCCCATTTTCATCTGCCAGCGCACCGCGGAATTGCGATTCGTTCGTTCATTAAAACTGGCTCGATCCACTACCGGCCCGTGTGGCGCTCTCGTGGGTGCTGCGGCGGCCGGCCGTCAGCAGTGTGATCGTCGCTGCAATTGAGAGATAACATCGGCGCCGTGGACCTTCAGCTCTCGGATGACGAAGTCCAGCTCTTGGATGCGGCGTCGGATCCGGGTGTTCCCTATCCGAAGTGGATGGTGCTTCAACTCGACACCGCGGAAGACCCTCGCTCGAAGGTCCTTTATCCGGAGCGCTACGCGGATGGCGGTCCCTGGAAGGATCTCCGCCGGACCCGGTGGTCCGGCTGAGTCGCGATCACGGCGACAAGCGAGGGTACTATTGGCCTGCCGCAGAGAAAACGTTAGTATGTGGTTTTTAAGCCTGTGCGGGCGCAGACGTGGCACGCAAGAGAGTTCCCCTGGCCCGGAGATCGGGCAACGATGGAAATGAGAACGCGGCGGGGCTGAGTGGATGGGGCGCAAAATTGGGGACAGCCCGCTCTGTCCACGCGGCGTTCGAAGGGAAGCGCGTTTTGGCCGGGCATTGGTGGCGCCTTGGGACAGAGTAGGCAGTCCCCAATTTTGCGCAGGTTCTGCTGTTTTCGAGTGTGCGTGCGCCATATTGTACTAACGGTATCTCTGCGACAAGCCACTAAACGGCATTTAGGAAGATCGCACAGCCGGAATCCTATGCTGGAGGCTCCGGACAAGAAACCGTGAAAGGGTCGAGTTGGGTTATGGTTGCTGGATTATCCGCGTTTGGCTCGAAAATGCGAAACGAACCCAGCGGTCCCTCTGGCGGGCGGTTCTGGCGGCTGGATTGCAACTGGAGCAAGTGCTTTAGGGCTTTGTCGTATGAGCGATTTAGAGAGCCCTCGTAGCGGAGCAGGAGGGTGAGGCTGTTGCCGGTGTCACTCATCTTTTGAAAGACGAAGGCCAGGCGGTCCTCCTGGTCCATTCCGGTGAAGGTCGCGTTGATCTGCTTCCGGCGGCGGACCATTTCCAGCTCAAACAGGTGGGTTTCGATGGCGAGGAGGCGGCGGAGACGCCAACGGGCGATGGCCATCATCTCGACCAGGTCGGTTTCGACGCCGGTCTGGGGTTGGAACTGGTCCATGAAGTCCGCCACGAGGAGTTGGAAGTGTTCGTCGGATTCGACGTCGAGCAGGACCGAGGCGGTGAGTCCATGACGGCGGCTGTTGGCGGAGGAGCGGGCTTTTCCTTCGGGGGTGACGGGGCCGTGAGATTTGGCTCCGTTGATGCGGGCGGTTTCGCTTTTGAGTTCAGAAGACATTTCGTCAGGCTCCGCCATGAGGATAGCGGCGGGATGGAGGCTTTCCTGGGACGCGCGGGCGGGAAGTGGTTGGGAGGATTGGGGGGAAAATAATTAGAAGTCGAGTGAGGGCGGGAATGTACTGGCATAGATGATGAGAATTGTGCTCATCCTGCCGGCGTGGCGCCCTGGTGCATCCTAGTTAAGAAGACCCAACTCTTCGGAGTTACAGTGTTGGGCCGTGTCGTTGGTGAGAGGAGCAAGCGCGATGCCGCGTGCAGTGAGATTCGATAAGTATGGTGGGCTCGAAGTTCTGCGAGTAGTAGAAGTCGACCGCCCGACCCCGGGGCCTGGGAAGGTCCTTGTCCGGGTTAAAGCCGCGGGTATTAATCCGGGCGAGGCCTCGATCCGGAAAGGAGTGTTTGCCGACCGTTGGCCTTCAACATTTCCTTCAGGGCAGGGCAGTGATCTCGCCGGCATCGTGGAGGAGGTCGGCCCGGGGGTGACGAATGTTGCGGTGGGTGATGAGGTCATTGGATTCACCAATGACAGGTCGAGCCAAGCCGAGTTCGTGGCCGTCGAGTCCGGCAACCTCGTGGGGCGCCCAGCAAACGTATCGTGGGCGCAAGCCGGTGCCCTGTTCGTAGCCGGCACCACGGCTTACGCGGCGGTGCGGAGCGTCGCTCTGAGCGCGGGCGACACGGTCGTTGTCTCCGGGGCCGCGGGTGGAGTAGGCTCGATTGCCGTGCAGTTGGCCAGGAATGCCGGGACCAAGGTTATCGGCTTGTCGAGCGACGAGAATCACAAGTGGCTCACCGATCACGGCGTAATTCCTGTTCGCTATGGTGATGGGGTTGAAGATCGGATCCGCGCCGCATCCAGAGGGAAGATCGATGCCTTCATTGACACATTCGGTGGAGGGTACGTCGAACTTGCACTCAAGTTGGGCGTCGCTCCGAGTAGAATCGACACGATCATCGACTTTGCCGCCGCGGCTAAGTATGGTGTGAAGACGGAAGGTAACCATGAAGGCGCGACTGCGGACGTGCTCGCGCAGCTTGCTGGGCTGCTGGCCGCCGGCCGCCTTGAGATCCCAATCGCTAAGATCTATCCTCTGGCCGACGTTCGCGATGCCTATCGAGAACTC
>JBEKOZ010000024.1:0-16259 GCA_049521275.1 Bryobacteraceae bacterium
GCTGGCCCTCTGTGCCCGCGGCGCCGACTTTTATTTGCAGCCCAACGATGTTGTCGTTTTCTACGGCGACAGCATTACCGATCAGCGCCTCTACACTACCTACGTCGAAACGTTCGTCCTCACCCGATATCCGAAACTCCCGGTGCGCTTCGTCCACTCCGGTTGGGGAGGCGATCGCGTCACTGGCGGAGGCGGCGGCCCCATTGACGAGCGGCTCAAGCGCGATGTGCTCGCCTACAAACCGACCGTGATGACCATCATGCTCGGCATGAACGACGGCCGCTACAAGCCCTTCGACGAAGACACCTACCGCGTCTTCACCGACGGCTACGAACACATCGTAAAGTCGATGAAAGACGCACTCCCCAACCTTCGCATCACCGTAATCGACCCCTCACCCTACGATGACGTCACCCGAGCCCCGCTCTTCGCCGGCGGCTACAACGCCGTTCTCATGAAATACGGCGAGTATCTCCGCACCCTCGCCCAGCGCGATCACCTCGATTTCGCCGATCTGAACACGCGCCTCGTGAACGCGCTCCAGCGTGCGAATGTCGCCGATCCGGCCAATGCGCAAAAAATTCTGCCCGATCGCGTTCACCCCAATCGCAGCGGTCATCTATTGATGGCCGCGTCTCTGCTCGAAGCCTGGGCAGCCTCACCGATCGTCACGCGCGTCGAGATCGACGCCGCCTCGGCGCAGGTCACGGGCGCCGTCAACACGACTGTCTCCGCCCTCGAATCCAAGGGCTCCATTCGCTGGACGCAGAAGGACGAAGCCCTCCCGATGCCTGTGAACCTGAACGATCCGCTGGTCGCGCTGGCGGTGAAGTCCTCCGATTTCATCGAACATTTCAATCGCGAAACACTGCGCGTCACCGGCCTCGACGCACCCACGTACCAACTAAAGATCAACGGCCGCCTCATCGGCGCATTCTCGCGCGAAACCCTCGCCGCAGGAATGAACCTCGCCGAACTGGATACGCCCATGATGCAGCAAGCCGCGCAGGTTCACGACCTGACCACCCGGCGCGCCGAAATTCATAACATCCGCTGGCGCCAGGTGCAGCTGCCGCTCGAAAACATGCTCCCCGCTCGCGTCGCCGCCGTCGAAGATAATCTGGACGCGCTCGACAACGATCTCGCCGCCATCCAGCGCGCTACGGCGCAACCGGCGGCTTGCCTGTACGAGCTGACTCCGGTCCCGTAGCCTGGGTCCGCGTCAGATACAACGCGAACGGCGTGATCTCGAACGGCATTTTTTCACGCGCCGAGAGCAGCGAAATCGGACGCGTCTTTACCAGCGTCGCCTGGTTGCTCCACGGATTCACCCTCACCCGCGACCCCAGCGGCAACGCCGCAATCTGCTCGATCTTGTTCTCCTCCAGCGCGGGAGCCGCCGCCGCAAACGCCGCCAGCCGGTGCAACGAGTCCGAATTCGCGAACTGGTTGCCCAGATTCGCCTGCAGCAATCGTGGCAATGCCGATCCGCGGCTCGCCAGTTCCTTCAGAAACAAGCCGGCGTTCCCGGTCTTCTGATAAGGCGACGCTTTTATGATATCGATCGTCTTCCTGCCCGCCTCCAGCATCTCCTGCGGCGTGCGCTGAAGGTGAAGCTTTTTAAGCAGTTCCGCGTCGCTCAGCATCGTCTGATTACTGAATGCAAATTGCGTCTGCGTCCGGTGGCCCAGCACGATGTGCGAAAGCTCGTCGGCGATCACCATCGCCAGACTCGCCTCATCCGGCAATACATCGATCAATCCGCGGCTGATCACGATCGTGTGGCCGATCGAAAAAGTCTCGATCGGAGTCGTCAGCATCACGCGGCAGCGCGCCTCCACATTCAGATTCGCCGACACCAGCAGATTATTGACCACCGTGTTCAGCACCTCGTCCACCGGCCCGGGCGGCGCAACCAGTCCCGCTTTTTCCAGGCGCGCCAGCAGGTTCTCCTCCGCCTGGCGCTCCCACGAACGTTGGCTCTCAAGCGGCGAAACATCCTTCGATGCTTCCTGATCCTTCACCGCCGATCCACTCTCGATCAGAATCCTGGTCAGTTCGTCCATCTTATTTGCGGGCGCGGCCGCGTAATCCCAGATCCGCGTCTGTGCCTTAAATCGCGGCACGCCGGCCTTGCCGTCCTGCTCCGGCGCGCCGGCCTCTTCCACATAAATCTGCGCCGGTACCCATATCGCCGGGCCGACATTCACTCGCCAGCTGTCGAAATGAAAATAGCGCTCCGGCGTCGTACCCTTGACTGTCGGCGGCTGCACGTACGTGCCATTAAACCGCACGATGGAGTTGTCCTGATCCTCCACCCAGATCCGTCCGACAAATTTCCCCGGTTGCTCCCGGTTGCGCGGCGACACATCGAAGACCAGGCACCGCACCTCACCCAGAAATTCGCGCCGCACATATTCGAAGTTGTATGTCTGACGATTGAAATTCAGCAAGTCGACGACGGCCATTTGCGCGAATCCGCGCGGCAGAAACGTCATCGCCCGATTCTTTGGCGACGAATGAAACGGCCCCCATCCGCTGCTCTTCTGCTGCGGCGCATCCGACCGTTCGATCAGCGTCTCATACCCCAGCGTTTTCCCCAGCTGGAAGCGGCCCAGAAAGTAATGGTCTTTGCTTGGGCGTCCGTCCTCGAGCGCGCCTTCGGGCGCCTCTTGAATGTATGTCTCGATCACCGGCGTTCGCTTCTTCGCCGAATCGAGAAATGTCCGCTCGCGCTCGACGATCCGATCCAGCAAACGATCCACGACCGCATTTGGCGTCTGCGCAAAAAGCGGAAGCGCCAGCAAATTCACAAACAATATCTTTTTCATTTCGATGAGTCCTTCAATTCGCGAGTTGAAATACGATATGCACGATGGCGTCGAAGTCCACTGCTCCGCCATCACGGGTGGCCGGACGGAATCGAATACCCCGCGCGGCGGCTGCAGCGGTTTCGTCGAGCCCGGCGCCGAGTCCGCGCACCATGCGCAGAACGCGCGCTTCGCCGGTAGCACAGAACTGCATCTCCAGCAGCACTTCTCCCTCAATGTTTTTCATGCGTGCTTCCTTCGTGTAAGCCGGAGTCGGCTTGGAGAGAATCTCCACCATCGTGAATGCCCCGATCGCGGTTTGCCGGGCAGCCGTTTGTCGCAAGCTTTTTTCTACTGTCGTATCTGCGAATGCTCCACTCGTAATCGCCCCTTGGCCCCGGCCGCTCGAAGTGGCGATTGATGTTTCGGAAAACGCGCCCGATCGAACGCTCGCCATCCGATTCGAGACCGGCCTACCTTCCGCAGCCGACGCGGAATCAAAGGAGCCGGCCGCATCGACAACGCGGGACGTTGTGCTGCGCACGGGCCCCGCCGCCAACGTCTCCTCACTTTGAAATCCGGAGATTTTGATAACCGCTTTGGACGCAGGCCCCGGTACGGCCCCCTCGATCGAAGGCGTCACGAGCAACCCGCGGGAGATCTCCGGGCTTGAGATCTCCAGACGTATAGGCCTGGGAATTTCAATCTCCGGCGGCGCCGTCATCCTCACGGGGAGCGGGGCTGGCTGCGCCGGTGCGGGTGGAGGCGGACGATATCTTTCATGTCGCGACGCTCGCACCGTCGGCCTCGAAACTGGAGCCTCCGCGACGGGCCCGATTAAAACAACATGCTGCTCAGTGAAGCGAAGGCTCGACACGTTGCCCGGAAACCGCAGCGTGAATAACAACAAGCACGCCAGACCATGCACTGCCAAACTCGCCGCGCGCGTTCGCGACGACTGCGGAATGCCGCCAGCGGGAACCGTGAACTCAAACAATAGGACCTTCTTCCACGCGCGAGAATCGCCTGGCTTCATCGCCGGTGCGAAGAGGCCTGCTGGTCGGTCCTCTTACTCATCCATCGACCGGGGAAGAGGGTTCGCTATGTAGGAATTACCCTGCCAGTTCGGTGAACCGGGAGATCATCCACCAGATGAACAGGAAGCACATCAGAAACGTGGACCCAAGCAGGGCTATGGATGTCAGCCGCCCTCCCGTCACCGCGGCAGGCAATAGAAAGCCGGAGGCATGGAACCATGCCTGGCGGGCACGGCAGTCGTGACAACGCCGGATTTCTCCGCCCATCGCGCAGAGTGCTCGTTCATGTCCGCTCCTGCGATGAGACCGATGCACCCGGTTTGACCCGCATTTCGGGCACCGTCTCTCAACTTTGGTTTCACTCGCGTTTATGAGGATGCCTCCAATCGCAGGTTGCGAATCTCGATCCTGCCTTCCGCGCGCGTCGTCCCCGGTTCCCGGCGATAGACCAATTTCAGGCGGGCAAGGCCGCGAGTGCGCGGGACCTCGAAAGTGCCCTCTCGCCACCGTTCGCTCGGTTCTATCGGCGGCCCCTCAATCCGGTCCAGCGACCAGCGAATTCCCGCCGAAGGTGCGTCGCGCGTGACGTAGTCGAATCGCAGACGGAAGTGGCCGGGAATAAGACAAACGGTCTGTTCCAGAAGCACGCACGTTTCCGGTTGCGAGCCGGAAAGCGTGAAGAGCAGTTCCGAGGGCCTCCAATTCGAAACGACACCCGCGGGCTGCCCCAGCCTCCAGTCGAAGCCGAGGTTCAGAGGAACGCGCTCCAGGTTTCCATTCGTAAGGATCCTGCCTGCCAATGGCTCGATCGGACCCAGTCCTGATGCAACATTCCATAGTTCGATCGCGGCAGCGCCGTTTCCGGCGCGAAGCTGGCGATCGGCGAGATTGAGCAGGTACGGGTCGTTCGCACGGTCCGCAAGCATTCCCCGGGCCACCTGCTGAGCCGCGTCGAGCCGGTTTTCCCCGATCAGAAAATCAAGATAAGAAGCCCCAATCCGGCGCAGTTCTCCGATATGCCTCAGCATTCGAGCCGGATCAGGCTCGAATTGATCGCACAGTCGAAGCAGCGGAAGAAAATCGTCATAAGTCAATAACGCAGCCCGGCGTGCCCACTCCCAGAACAATTCGTGATTCCCACGCCGGAAGTAGAAGTTCGCCAGCGTCCATGCGGGAAGATACTGATGATCGATTCGCGCCGCCCTTAACAGACAGCGCTCCGCTTCTGCGGGATCGCCCGCGCCGTCATCGAGCAATCCCAGCGAGACCCAAGCCGTACTTCGATGCTCGTCGATGGCGACCGCCTTCTCCAACGCTGCGCGCGCCCCATCCGGATCGAGTTCAGCCAGACGCTCCTCGAACTCAGCCGCTGGCGTCGCACCTTGGATGGCAATCGCCCTCTCGACCGCTCGCGGCGTGTCTGCGCGAAAAATCGTTTCCGCCACCGCCAGCCGCATCGCCGCGAGCGCCGCGCATCCACACAACAGCACGCCCGCTCCCGCCAGGAACTTAGAGAACTTCTTCACGGAACAATTCACCTGCTGACCGATGAAGACCCCTGGCCCGGCAACTTGCCGGCCGCCGCCAACCCGCCGAGGGTCGCCGCTGCTGCCACGCCACCGATGATCGCGATCGTCGCTCCAGTCCCGATACCTACGCCCGTGCTACCTCCCGCCGCGCTGCCTGCCGCCGCGCCGCCCTTACCGGCCGCCGCCGCACCCGAACCCCCGGCGGAGCCTTTCCCAAGGTGTTTCACCGCCGACACCTGGATGAACTGCGAGGCGTCCGTAACCGGAGTGGCCGTCGGATCCATTGCACCGGTGACTTCGATGCGACTGCCTACCTCTTTAGACAACCCCGCTCCCGCCAACTCCGCCGTCACGTTGGTAGTCTCGTCGGTCAACAGATAATGGCCGCTCACCACGCGTAAAGTACCCGTAAGCTTGGAAGCGGTCTCCACCGCCTGGGGCTCGAGCGCCAGCGCACGTCCCGAGGTGAGGTTCGCCACCAGCAGACCGCGCGCATTCAGCACCCGGAACGACCCCGATAGCGCCGCCACTTCCACCCGCGTTCCGTTGCCCATCACCACCCTTGCTGACGCGCTGCCCGTCTCCGGTTGGATGGTTAATCCCCGCGCCTCGAAATGGAAGCCGTCCGCCTTCTCCAACTTCCCCTCCCCCTTTTCGAGGATCATTCGGTCCCCGTAGAATCGTGCCTTCGACTCGGCGCCCAGCGATACCCTGGCTCCGCTTGACAGTTCCATGCGCGACCGGGCGTCTTTGGTTTCAATCGTTGCGCCTTCGAACAAGGTCGCGTTGCCCGTGACCGTCGCATTATCAAGACGAAAGGAACCCTTCGCCATGACCGTTCCAATGACAGGAGCCGCTCCCGACGCCAATCCGCTCATCCCGGCTTCGCCCGCGGCAAGCGTCATGATCAGCGACATCATCGCCGCCAGTGCCGATTCAATCGTTTGTAGTTTCACTAAATCTTCTCCACCTTGTTAGTAGCGTTGAGCGCGCAATTCTCTCAGGTCGATTGCAGCCAAAATGCCGAGCAATATGAATATCCAAGCCGATACTCCGAAGCGTGCGAAGGGATAGTCCACCAAGCCATGCAGGAAGCATCCTACGACGCCTATCCCCCACCCCGTCAGCAGCGCCAGCCGCGCGGACCACAGCGCCAAGCCGATCCATACCGTTACAAAGCCGACTCCTCCCTCCGCCGCCCATTCCAGCCAGTCGTTATGTGCGTGCTCGACGGATTGCCCGACGTCAAACCGGGCAAATTCCGGATAGACCACCGGGAACGTCCCCAATCCGAAGCCCGACCAGGGCCGGCTTGAAATCATGGCTACCGTCGAATGAGCGATCTCCCGCCTTACTTGATATGGATCGGCTGCGGTCAGCCGTCCGGCGAGAGTCCCAATTCCGGGCATCGCCGCAAACAAGGCCGTAGCCAGGACCAGACCGAGCGTCATCCGCCGCGCTACCGGTGATTTACGGTACATCCACAACATTAGAATCGCCTCGAGCACCAGGATCGACGCGCCGGCGCGCGATGCCGATGCCAATCCCGAGGCCAGCATGATGGCGGCGAAACCAAGATAGAGCGCGCTCCCCGGCGGCTCGCGCAACGCCAGCCACAGAGCCACCGGCATCGCCAGTTCCAAAAACTGCGCGAAGTTGTTCCGGCTCAGGAAGGATCCCCAGACATCGGGATAAGGCGCGTCGAATAGCCACAGAATCCTCCCCGGCGACGTGAAATAGGCTAGCACCGAAGTCACCGCAACCGCCACGCCGAACCATGCAAAAGCCCTCAGAAACTTCACTCTCAGGCGGTAAAGGCCGAAGACGCGGAAACTCACCCAGGCAGTCGCCGCCAGAGCCGCGAACCTAAGTGAACTCACCAGAGTCGCGTAGCGGTAAACTGTGGCGCCCATCGCCAGTTGGGAAAAACCCCAGGCCGCGATGGCTGCGAGCAGCAATCCGGGTATCGGAGCCATCGATCTGCCCCGGCCGACGCACCAACCCGCCGCAAGGATAAAGAGGACGCACTCGTAGCCATATTCCACCCGTGGTTCACGGAATCCGATCCCCAGCGTTGCCGCCGCCGCGGCCAAAAACAGACCAACCGCGCTCGCCCGCATCGGAAACCCGCTCGGCTCCCCCGTACCTTTGACACCCTGGGTACGCAAACGAGGACGGTTGCTTGACCGCGCAAAAGGCTCTACTCTCAACCTTAGCCTCCTACTCCCAGAGATAAAGGAAATTCCTTATGAGACAAATGATCGTTTCTGCCACCGTGCTGCTGTCCGCGATCGCCGTTTCGGCCGCGGATCTTCCTCTGTCTCATCCATCCGTTGAGGACACGGCCCACGCCGCGAACATGAAGTCCTGGAAAATCAGCCTCGTACCGTTGGCAGGCAGCCAGGTTCTCGACGCCGCGAGTTCCTACGGCATGCGCGAGATGAACCCTCTCCTGGCCAGTTCCAACGGCGGCTTCGAAATGAAAGCCACCTCGATCAAGCTCGGCGTCACCGCGGGCTTGGTAGGAGTAGAGTATCTGGTAGTTAGGAGATACCCCCGTTCTGCGCGAGTCATATCGAAACTGAACTGGACCAGCGGTATCGTCACCACTGGTTTTGCCGTTCATAACTATGCAATCAAGTAATTCTATGGTCATTTAAGACTCTGGCAACATGCATTTCAGGCAACTTATGGTCATTTAAGCCACCACAACGCGAGCTTTGAACGCCTTCCGCAGCAGAAAACTGCTCGGATTATAGTCCGGAGCCAGTTCCTTGAGCGACAACACCACCCCCGCCGCATCCCTCGCGTCGGTCGACCGCCGCAACTCCTCGAGGCATCGCGAAACGGTCTCCTGGGATGCGGCTCTGCCGGTAAAAATGCGGATCTTCGGGTGCCGGGTGGGAACGGTATCTTCCTCTATCCCGCTGACTTCCTCGTACAGCTTTTCACCCGGCCGGATCCCGGAAAACTCGATGCGGATGTCGACGTCCGGCTGGAAACCGCTCAGCAGAATCAGATTACGCGCCAAATCCTGGATGCGCACGGGCTCGCCCATGTCGAGCACGAAAATCTCCCCTCCCCGGCCCATCGCCGAAGCCTGCAAAACCAGTTCCGCTGCCTCCGGTATCGTCATGAAAAACCGGCGGATTTCGGGGTGCGTTACGGTCACCGGACCGCCCGCGGCAATCTGGCGTTTGAACAGCGGAATCACGCTGCCGTTCGATCCCAGAACGTTGCCAAACCGGACGGCGCGGAACCGGGGCCCGGCAGCCGAGCAAATCAGCTCCGCCAGTCGCTTGGTGGCTCCCATGACGTTGGTGGAACGAACCGCCTTATCGGAGCTGACCAGCACAAAATCCTCGACCCCTGAAGCCATCGCCGCGCGGACGACGTTGCGAGTTCCGAAAACGTTGTTTTCGACTGCTTCAAACACATGCGCTTCCATCAACGGTACATGTTTATAGGCGGCGGCGTGGTAGACGGAGGCGGGATGGTGAGCGCGAAATACTTCGTCGAGCCGCCTCCGGTTCTGAATGTTGCCGATTTCGGGATAAAACACCAGGTCCGGAAAATGCTCGCGCAACTCCTGATCGATCTGATAAAGCGCCGTTTCGGCGTTGTCCATGCCCACGAGGGCGCGCGGCGCATAACGGGCGATCTGGCGGCAAAGCTCACTACCGATCGACCCTCCGGCGCCGGTGACCAAGACGACGCGGCCGCTCAGTTGGCCCCGAATGAGAGCCTGTTCGAGCCGGACGGGAGCGCGGCCCAGCAGATCTTCGAGCCGCACGTCGCGCGCCTGGTCGACCAACACTTTGTGGTCCATCAGTTCGGCGAGCGCGGGGATCCGCTTGGCGGCGACCGGCGCGGCGCGGCACTGCTCGAGAATCGCGGTGAGCTCCGGACCGGTGGCATTGGGAAGCGCAATCAGGATCTGCTCGACCCGATGCTTGCGGGCCACGCCGGCCAGCGTCTTCTGGTCGCCGAGCACGCGGGCGCCGTTCAAGCGCAGATCGCGTTTCTGCGGATCGTCGTCGAGAAACCCGGCGACTTCGTAGCCCAGCCCGGGATTCGCGCGGATTTCCGAGAGGACCGTCACGCCGGCGTCGCCGGCGCCATAAATCAGTATGCGCCTGGCGCCTGGGGGACGATGCGCTCGAAACGTCACCCGCGCCAGGCCGCGGGCTGCCTCCATCAAGGACAGACAAAGGAGCAGGTCGAGAATATGAATCGAGCGGGGAAACGCCGAGCCGATGGCGATGCGAATCGCGACGGCCGCGGCGGCCGAGGCCGTCACATTCGCGGCGGCGATGCGCGTCAGATCCTGAAAGCCCAGGTAGCGCCAGGCGAGATCCCGCAATCCGAATCCGCGGAACACCAGAAACTTCACCGCCAGCAGGAGGGGCAGCGCGCGCGTGAGCAGTTTCAAGTTCAGCGGGTCCAGCGTGAACTCGAAGCGGAGCAAGAATGCCGCCGCCAGCGCGGCCGCGGCGAGCGCCATCTGCAGGGCTTCAGAGACCAGGCGCCGGTATTTCAACAGAACCAGCTTCATGCGTGGGCGGCCGCCTCCTCCGAGCGGTAGTGCTTGACGATCCCGCTCGCACCCGGCGGCGGCCAGGCCTCGAGAGGAACCTGGCGGGAGGCGATTGCCTGGAGCTTCCGGTCGGCACCCAGCGAGTCGAGGATGAGGACCACGGCGCGCAACGCCCGCCGGCGCGAATGGAGAGCGATGGCCGTGAGCAGCAGGATGTGGAGGTCTCTCCAAAAAGACTGATTTTCGAGATACAGCAAAATGAGGCGGCTCTTCCAGGGACGGACGATCTGGTTGTAAAGAAGGTCGGGATCAGGGCTGCCCGCGAGAATCTCGCCTTCATCGGCGAACACGATCGACGCCAGATCCGTAATTCCCGGCCGGACTTCGAGCATTCTGAGTTCCTGCTGTGTATAGAGGTTGACGTCGGCGCGAACCTGCGGCCTGGGCCCGACCAACGCCATATCCCAAGCGAGCACATTCCACAACTGCGGCAGCTCGTCGAGCTTGGTCTGGCGCAGGCGCCGCCCGATGCGGGTGATGCGCGCGTCGCCAGCCGCGGTCGAATTGACGCCCGACTTCCAGGCGTCAGGAATCATGGTGCGAAACTTGACCATGCGAAAATCGCCACCGCCCCGGGCGACGCGGCGCGCGAAGAAAAACGGCGAGCGGCGGTCCTCGACCCAGATGGCAAGGGCGATCGCCGCGAGCAATGGGGCGAGCAGGATGAGGGCCAGGAGGGCGACGAGGAAATCGAAGGTTCGCTTCATAGCTCCCTCTTAAGGCGTGCGACTCGCCGCCTGAAAGGCTGGCTGCCGCCAATTGGCGGCCCCACAAAGCTGGCCCCGGCGAGAGATGTTCATGCGGCTGCCTCTTGCGTGGTCTTGCGGTGCAGGGTTTTTCGCGCGGCCGCGCAGATTTCCCGGGCGCCGGGATAATAGGCCGCTTCCTCGCTCCGGCTGGTGGGCGCGGGGCAATCGGGAAGCGTGACCCGCTCGACCGGCTCCTCGAGATCGTGAAACGTCGCTTCGGAAATCGCCGCGGCGATTTCGGCCGAGGCTCCCGCCGTCCTCCAGCCGGGATCTGAGACCACGGCGTGCCCGGTTTTCCGGACGCTTTCGCACACTCTTTCCGCATCCCAAGGTTTGAGGCTGCGCAGGTCGATGACTTCGGCGTCGATGTTCTCGCCAGCCAGCGTCTCGGACGCCTTCAGGCACTCGGCGGCCATGGAAGAGATTCCGATGAGAGTTACGTCCCTGCCGGGCCGGCGCAATGCCGCACGGCCGATGGGCACGCGGTACATCCCGGCCGGCACATGGCCCGCTTGGCTGTACAGGCAGCGGTCGTCGATATAGAGCACCGGGTTGGGATCTTCGATCGCCGCGATCAGCAATCCCTTGGCGTCGAGTGCGGTCGCGGGCATGACCACCTGCAAGCCGGGAATGTGCATGAACATGGCGTGCAGGGCCTGCGAATGCTGGGCGCCTTGCTCGCCTCCACGGTTGATCACCGCGCGGATCACCAGCGGCACGCCGATCCGTCCTTGAAACAGGTACGACCAGTTAGCCGCCTGATTGACGATCGGGTCGACGGCCAGCAGCATGAAATCCATGCGCGGATGAAACACGATGGGGCGCATGCCGGAGAGCGCCGCGCCCACGGCGAGTCCGGTGGTGGCGTTTTCAGAAACCGGCGAATCAATGATGCGGTGGCGGGAGAATTCCCGGTCCAGCCCTTCGAGACTCGCCCCGGCATACCACGGGCTCCACAATCCCTGCCCGATCACGAAGGCCCGGGGATCGCTCGCGAGGATTTCGGCGTGCGCTTCGCGGATCGCCTGCGCATAGTTCAGGATCCGCATGGAGCCTCGGCAAAGACATGCTGGAAAACGCGGCCGGGCGGGGGCAGAGGGGCCGCGCGCGCGCGTTCGAGCGCCCGGCGAATTTCCTCGCTGATAACGCTTTCGTCCAGGTCGTAAATCCCGCCGAGCCGGGCTGCGACCCGGCGAATCGGGTCCTTCCCCAGCCAGGCCTCTAATTCGCCGCGCCGCTTCACGCCGACATCGACATCGGAACTCGAGCCGACATGCCCCCGCCAGCGGAACGTCCGGCAGGCGAGAAACGAGGGCCCCTCGCCCACGCGGGCCCGCTCGACCGCCGTGGACGCCGCCTCGAATACCGCTGCGACGTCATTGCCGTCGACTCCCGCCGACGGCATGGAATGAAATTCGCCGGCCCGCTCCAGATTGTCCGAGACCCGGCGCTCGCTCCAGTGCAGGTGACTCGAATAAAGATTGTTTTCGCACAGGAACACAACCGGCAGCCGGTAGAGCGCCGCCAGATTCATGGCTTCGTGAACGTGCCCTTCCTCGAGCGTCCCGTCGCCGAAGAAGGCCACCGCGACGCGCGGCTCTTTCCGCATTTTATAAGCCATGGCCGCGCCGGCGGCCAGCGGGACCGTGCCGGCGACGATGGGAACCGTTCCCAGAATTCCCTGCTCCAAGGCGAGAAGATGCATCGATCCGCCGCGCCCTCCCGAACAGCCGGTTGACTTACCCAGAATTTCGGCCAACATTTGCTCGAGCGATCCGCCTTTGGCCAGGTAGTGGCCATGAGACCGGTGACCGCCCCACACGGTGTCGGCGGGACCAAGGGCGGCGCAAACACCGGCGGCAACCGCCTCCTGCCCGATCGAAAGATGACAGGGGCAGCGTGCTTCCCCGCTGTCAATCAGCTGGGCGACCGCCTCTTCGGCGCGGCGGATGCGGAGCATGGTGGTCCATTGTTCGAGCAACCATTTTCCGGACGGCCGCCGTTCGATCTGCCGATGTTCGGGCATTTCTTCCTTTCTGGAATTCAACCGCTCCCTGTGGTCGCGGCTCGTTACGCCCCAAATGATCCCCTGCATGGCAGGGCCTGGCCCTGCCCCACACTAGCCGCGGTAAAACCTGTGGATCGCGTCCGCGACCGCGTGCGCGTCGTCATCCGACAGCGACATATTCAATGGAAGCAGTAGCATTCGCCCCAACAATTTCTCAGTGAACGGCAGTTTTTCCGTGAAGCCGAGCTTTTCCCATTGATGCACCGCCTTTCCTCCCCACTGGACCAGCGTTCCAATTCCGGACGCCTGCAAGTACGCCGCTAATCCGTCGCGCCGCACCGCATCGATTTCATAGTTCTGATAAATATCGAAATGTTCCTCGTCGCCATCGGGGCCGGGCGGCAGCTTCAGCTCTTCGAGCGCCTCGAGCCGCGAGCGATAAAGGCGCGCGATGGCGCGGCGGCGTTCGATGGCCGCTCCATACTTCTTCAATCGCGCGTCGAGAATCGCCGCCTGCAGATTGTCCAGCCGGGAGTTGAGCCCCCAGCTCACAATTTCGCCGTCCGCGCGGCGGCCGTGGTCGTGCAACTCGAGCGCGCGGTGGTAGACGGCGTCGTCCTGGGCGATCACCGCGCCTCCGTCGCCCAGGCAACCCAGCACCTTGGCAGGATAAAAGCTGATGGCCGCCGCGGCACCGAAGGTTCCCGCCGATTGCCCCTGGAATCGGGAGCCGAGGGCCTGGGCGGCATCCTCGATCATCGTCAATCCATGCTTATGGGCGATACGTGTGAGAGCGGCCATATCGGCGGTACGGCCGTTTAAATGCGTCGGGAGAATAGCGCGGGTGCGCGGCGTCACGGCCTCCTCGACGGCCTGCGGGTCGATCAGATGGTCCGCGCCGCATTCGACCGGCACCGGAACGGCTCCGGCAAAGTGAATGGCGGCAGCGGTGGCGATCATGGTGTGGGAGCTGAAGATCACTTCATCGCCCTGGCGGATGCCCGCCGCGCGCAGGGCGATGAGCAGTCCGTCGGTGGCGTTGCCTACGCCGACCGCATGCCGGGCGCCCAGAAAACGCGCCAGGTTTTCCTCAAATCGAGCCAGGTCCTGTTGCAGGATGAACGCGCCGCGGCGGCCGACGTCGCGCACGATTGCGACCAGCATCGCTTCCTCGGCGGTGAACAGTTGCGGGTAGTCGAAAAACGGAATGGAACGGCGCAGCGTGGGAGTCATGTCACCTCAATTTGCGAGCCTCGGCGTAGAGCGTCCGGTAGCGGCTCAGGTTCATTCCGGGAGAGATCGGCTGGAGCAGGCCCAGGCCGCTGGGCCTGCTTGGTTCGAGCTCGCGTGGGATGGGTTCGAGCGCCCCGTAAAACAGGCGCTTCAGCAACGCCTTTCCGGCCATGGTAGGAGGGATCATCCGCGCCCGGACGGCCGCGCGGCGGATCATGCAGATCGCCCCATCGAGCTTGCCGCGCCGCTCGGCAAATCCAGCCCGGAGATGGGCCGCGAAGCCGGCGCGGGCGAGTTCCTCCGCCAGTTCTCCGGCCGAGAGGTAACGGGTATGAAAGGGGCTGGGATTAAATCCGGACCATTCGCGGTTGACGGTCGCAAGCAACAGCTCGCCGCCAGGCCGCAGCACGCGCCGCGCCTCTTCGAGAAACGCCGCGGCGTCGGGCAGGTAATAGATGGCCTCGAACAGCAGCAGCAGGTCGAGCGAAGCGCCGGCGAAGGGAAGATCGAGCGCGTCTATGCGGCGGATATGAATTTTCTCGCGGCCGGCGTAGGTTTCGAGAGCCACCCGGCAGTTGGCGTCGTCCAGGTCCCCCGCCTCGACCGACCGCGCCGTGCGGGCGATCCAGCCGAGCCCCAGTCCGGCGCCACAGGCGATCTCCGCCACATCCTTGCCGGCCGCATGCCCGGCCGCCCAGGCGTAACGGGTGGACAGCATGGCGAGTTGCAGACGCGTCGCTGGTTGCCGGGGCTGTTCGGTCACGGTCGAAAAATCGGCTCGCAAGGCGGCTTTCATGGATCCCTTTCTATGCCGGCGGTTGGGCGGCGGCGAGTTGGAGACAGGACGAGTTGTAAACAACCCCAGGCGCTGCCGAGCCCGTAGGCCAGGTGGAGACTCAGGAAGACGATCGGCATCAGCGCTAAATAAGTCGTCTGGCGCCGGTCGAGCGCCACCCGCGCCGATGCCGCCAGGCAAAGGGCGGCATAGGCCGCCGGGATGGCGATCAACCACGGAAACGGCAGCACCAGGGAACCGGCCAGCGCGGCGACGAACGCCAGAGGGACGAGATGCCTCGCCCGCACCGGCACGATATCGCTGCGGGCGAACGGCAGCACCGCCCAGGCGCCATTCAAGAAATTGTGGCGCCAGAAAGAAGCGAGTCCGGAACGCGCGTAGTAGTCGCAGACGATCGCCGGGTCGAGCACGACGGCGCCGCCTGCGCGCCGCAGACGCAGATTGAATTCCAGGTCCTGACCGCGCTCGAGCCGCTCGTTGAAGCCTCCGATGCGGGAAAAAAGCTCGCGCCGGAAGCAGCCTCCAAAAACGGTATCGGCGGGGCGCGGGCCGGTATGGATCGAGCAGTCTTTCGAGCTGGTGCGGAAGGCCGAATCGCCCACGCCAAAACGGCTGCCAAGCGCGGCCGCGATGGGTCCGGAGAAGAGTCCGCCGGTTTGGGGAAGCGTGCGGATCGAGCCGCCGGCGTTGTCGGCGGCGGAGGACTCCAGCAGCGCGACGCACCGGCGAAGGTAATCGTTGGGCATCACCGCATGGCCATCGAAGCGGACGACGATTTCGCCATGCGCGGCGGCGATCGCGCGGTTCAGTCCCACCGGCGTAAGGACCTCCCGATTGTCGATCACGCGGAGGCGCGGTTCGCGCGCGGCATAGCGGTTCAGCAGCTCGCCCGTGCCGTCGACGCTCCTCCCGTCGGCGACGATCACCTCCAAGCGGGCGGGCGGGTAATCGCTCGCGAGAATCGAGTCGAGGCATCGTTCGAGGAACGGCGCCTCGTTGCGGCAGGGGACAATCACGGATACGAACGGCTTCATTTCAGGCCCGCCCTGACCCAGCCCGTGCGCGCGTCCCAGGCGAGGGTCGGGGCCGCTTTCCTGGTTCGGCAGGCAAGGGCGAGCGTCACCATCGGAATCAGCAGTCCGTCGACCAGGAACCCTTTGTATCCCTCCGGACCGGCGCGGATCAACGACGGCAGACAGGCCACGAAAACCCACGGCGCAATGGTCGCGAATAAGCGAAACACCAGGCCCGACCGCGGCCGGATGCGCTGGTGCGCGTTCAGACAGTAGGCCCACACCAGGCCCATCGCCAGCGCTCCGAGAGCGACGCCGGCATAGCCGAAATTGAGATACCAGCCGGTTGCATGGTGTACCGAATAGCCCTGGTTACGGATCGCGCCGACGCTACCGGCGTAGTAGTTGTAAATATCGTCGGGACGGTCCGGCCAGAGCACCCGCGGAATGGCCGAACACGCCAGCGAATAGACGCTGTATCCGAAGC
>JBEKOZ010000025.1:0-16069 GCA_049521275.1 Bryobacteraceae bacterium
GGCGTTCTGCCGTTGCTAACAACCTCTTCCGATCCGCTACGCTGAAACGCGCTCTCGACGGGCTCGGTTTTGTGCAAACCGATCCGATCCGCGCTCCGGGCCGGCGATCTCGAACGCAGCTACGCGTCGCTCCGCATCGAGGAGGACGTCTTCGTTAACTACGGCTTCGTGACTCGATCCTTGCAGGCGCTGATGCATCCGCGTCCTGATGTCCACGTCCCTGCCGCAGGTGGTCTCCCCTGGCCCGCTGCGCAAAGGGGAAAGGCGCAGGTCCTGATGGAATTCGTCCTCGAACGCGATGCAGTGCACCCGCGCGAGGTGGATGACCATTTCTCGCACGGCACGGTTAAGAACTACTGGGGCGGCTGATCGAACGCTACGACTCATCTGCTTGACGCCATGCATTTGAGGGCGGGGTCTGACTCATATTGCGCCTATGAGCAGATTGAACGAAGTTGTACAATTACCTTACTTATGCATCGCCACGCCGTTGTTGCACACGTCTTGTCGGTCGGTCTTGCGGTTGTAACTTCGCTTGGCGCTCAGACGGATCGCGCGAAGGACATCGACGCGGTATTCACGAACTGGAACAAGCCCGATTCGCCCGGCGCCGCGGTAGCCGTGATCGAGCACGGCAAGACTGTTTACGAGAAGGGCTATGGATTGGCCAATCTCGAATACAGCATCCCAATCGGTCCGGAAACGATCTTCCATGTAGCGTCAGTCTCGAAGCAGTTCACGGCGATGTCGATCGTTCTGCTAGAGCGCGACGGCAAACTCTCGATCGACGATGAAGTGCACAAGTACCTTCCGGAGCTACCGCCCTACGATAGCCCGATTACTCTCCGGAATCTGCTGCAGCATACTAGCGGAATCCGCGACCAATGGCAGACGCTTGCGACGGCCGGCTGGAGTCTCGAAGACGTGATCACGCAGGATCAGATTCTGCGCATGCTGTTCCGGCAGAAGGAACTGAATTTCGCGCCGGGAAGCCGCTATCTGTACTCGAACAGCGGGTTTACGCTGCTGGCGGAGATCGTGCGGCGCGTGTCGGGGAAACCCCTGCCTGATTTCTGCAAGGAGCGCATCTTTGGGCCTCTGGGGATGACGCGCACGCACTTTCATCTGGATCTGCACCGGATTGTGCCGGGGCGGGCATATTCGTATAGCCCGGTCGAGGGCGGCGGATTTGAGAACGCCCCTCTGAACTATGCGAATGTCGGCGCCACCAGCCTATTCACTACGGCGGGCGATCTCGTGAAGTGGCTGGATAATTTCCGCGATCCGAAGGTGGGTGGCCCGGCGGCCATCGCGAGAATGCAGGAGCGGTGCGTTCTGACGGACGGCAAGAAGGCCGATTACGCTCTGGGAATCGCGCCAGGCATGTACCGGGGTCTGAAGACGATATCGCATAACGGTGCCGACGCAGGATTCCGCAGCGCCGTGGTTTGGTTTCCCGATCAGGAACTGGGCATCGCTGTGCTGAGCAATCTGGGCAGTTTCAATCCCGCA
Source organism: Bryobacteraceae bacterium (assembly GCA_049521275.1). GTDB lineage: Bacteria > Acidobacteriota > Terriglobia > Bryobacterales > Bryobacteraceae > Palsa-187. Next base: position 1,513 of record JBEKOZ010000025.1, read on the forward strand.
CAGACGGCGAATAAAGTGGCGGAAGTGTTCATCGCGGACAAGATGACGGCTCCGCCGGCGCAGCCCGTAACGCGGACCTTCATCACGCTGGAACCGGCGGCGTTGCAGGCGTTCACTGGGACGTATCCGCTTCCGGCGATCGGCCAGACACTGGATACCGCGGTCGATCAGGGAAAGCTTTGGGCCGTGATGCCGGACAAATCGCGGCTAGAGATGAAGGCGGTCGGACCCGCGCATTTCTACCTCGGGGAGTTGCAGGCCGATATCGAATTTACGGCCAAACCGAATGGCGGCATGACCGCGAAGATCACGCAGCCGGGCGCGGTGAATTCAGGGGATCGGGTGGTTTCCGCGGCGCCGCTCAAACCTGACCTTAACGCGTATGCGGGAGTCTATTGGAGCGAGGAACTCGAAGCGGAGTACACAATCCTGGCTCGCGACGGAACCTTATTCGCCTCGAACTCGCATCATGGGGAATTCGAGCTGACCGCTATGACGAAAGACAAATTCCGGTCCGCGAAGTTCTTCTTTCAGGATGTGACCTTCGTGCGCAATCAGCAGGACCGCGTGACCGCGATGACGGTGGGCGGGGGCCGCGTGACGGCCATCCGGTTTGAGCGGAAACAGACGCCTTAACCTGTGGCGGAAGTCTATTGTTCGCGCAAGGTCTCGATCGGATCCAACTGAGCGGCGCGGTACGCCGGGATACTACTGGCTAGAAGGCTGACCAGGAGCAAAACGCCGGTCATCGTTACGAAGGTCAGTGGATCGGACGGACGAATGCCGTAGAGCATCCCTGAAAGCAGACGGGTGACTATAACGGAAATCACCAGTCCGGTTCCCAGTCCAACGACCGCGAGCGTCATCCCGCGCCGTACCACCATATTCAGCACATCTGACTTCTCCGCTCCAAGCGCCATCCGCACGCCGATCTCGAGAGTGCGCTGCACCACCATATAAGAGAGAAGACCGTACAATCCGATAGCGGCGAGCAGCAGTGCAATCCCCGCAAAGCAGGTCAGCAGTAAAGTCTGGAAGCGAGGCATCGCCGCCGACCTCGCGACATAGTCATCGAGAGGCGCCACCTGGTAGATGGGCACGCTCTTGTCCAGTTCATGAACGGCCGCGCGGAGCACGCCTCCGAGTGCCGCGGCGTCGCCACTCGCGCGAATTGTCAGGAACGGATTAGTGATGAGAGCCTGCGAATAAGGCAGGTAATATTGAGGTTCAGGATCGGCGGTCAGGCCTCTGCGCTTAATGTCTCCCACGACGCCAACTACCTGGCGCATCGGATGGTCGACGACGCCGTCTCCCAAACTCGCTTGAATGCGTTTGCCGACCGCATTCTGTTGAGGGAAGTACTTGCGGGCGAAGGCTTGGTTGACGATGATCACGGGCAAAGTATGTGTGCCATCCTGGTCTCCAAAGCTGCGTCCGGAAAGAAGGGGGATGTGCATCGCCTCGAAATAACCGGGCATCACGACGCCGAGCGATTCACTCGGCTCGTCGCCCTTGGCAAGGGGTCGTCCTTCGATGTTGAATGAAATCGTGGCGTTACTGTCGCTCATCGGCAAAGGCCATCCGGCTGAGGCGGACTTTACTCCGGGTGATGCGGACAGCCGCGTCAGCAGCTGGCTGTAAAACTGAAGGTGCTGGTCATGATCGAGCGTGTCGAAAGATACCGCGACCTTTGCCGTCAAGACATGCTTCGGATCGAATCCCGGGTCCACATTCACGATGCGGAACAAGCTTCGAATCAATAAGCCGGAGCTTACCAGCAAAACCAATCCGATGGCAGTCTGCACGACCACCAATGCGCCGTGAACACGGCCTTCCCTACGCCCTCCGGCTACGGTTCTGGAGCCATCGCGCATGGCTTGCACCGGCCTTAGCTGGGACATGCGGAGCGCCGGCAAGACACCGAACAAAAGACCCGTGATCACGGAGACAATCACGACAAACGCAAGCACGGTCCCATCGATCGACGCATGTTCCATGCGTGGGATGTCAAGCGGCATCACGGTCACCATGCCTCGTAACAGCGCGAACGCCAGCGCCACCCCCGCGACTCCTCCACAGACCGCCAGGACAACGGATTCCACCAGCAACTGTCGGACAATCGCCGCCCGGGTTGCTCCAATCGAGACACGCAGCGCAAACTCCGCGCTTCTGCGGGAACCGCGAGCCAATAATAAGCCCGCTACGTTGGCGCACGAAATCAGCAGCACCAACGCGACTGCGCCAAACAGTATCCGCAATGCTGGTTTGGTATCGCCGGTTAGGTGTTGCAGTTCGGGCTCGACCATCGCCGAGGTGTACCATTTGTTGCTGTCCGGATACTGCCGCGCCACATTGTCGGCAATCAAACTGAGATCTGCTTTCGCCTGATCGGGCTTTATTCCCGGCTTCAGGCGCCCGATCATATTCAGGAATTCGAAGCCACGTTGGCCGGTCTTCGGTTCTTTTCCGTCTGCATCGTCCGAGAGCGAGATCCACATCGCCGGCGCCGAACCATCGAGCGGAAATCGGAATCCTTCCGGCATGACACCCGCGACGGCGTAGCTGTGGTCGCCCACCCGAATCGTCTTAGACGAGATGTCCCGCGCCGAACCGAAGGCGGACTGCCAGAGTGCGTGGCTCAACATCACCGCACGATTGCCCGGTTTCTCATCGTCAGGTACAAAATCTCTTCCAATCACTGGACCCACACGCAAGACTCGAAAAAAGTCCGCCGAGACCGTCACCGCATCCAGGTGCAGCGGCTCGCCTTCCGATTGGAGGATCGCCGTGCTTCGCGCATAGCATGCTATGCCGCTGAACGTGTTGTTTCGCGCGCGCCAGTCGAAGTAGTCCGGATAGCTGAGAGCCTCCGGAATCACTCCCGGCAATGAATGGTCTTGTTGACTCATCCACACCAGTCGATCCGGCTCCGGAAACGGCAAGGGTTGCAGCAGAACCGCATTGACCAAACTGAAAATCGCGGCGGTTGCCCCGATCCCGAACGCGAGGGTCAGAACGGCTGTGAGCGCAAAACCGGAGTGCTTTCGCAGTTGGCGCATCGCGAACTTCGCATCCGTATAGAGGCTGTCGGCGATGGGCCACATCCAAGCCTCGCGGCTCCGTTCTTCGATGCCGGTGACGTTGCCGAACTCGCGCCTGGCACGCTGCTCCGCTTCCGCGCGACTCATTCCCTCGGCCATGAGCACTTCTGTCTTTTCGAGAATGTGTTGCTGAATCTCCTCCGAGATGTCGCTGTAGATGTGCCGTCGGGTGAACAATTGCTTCAACCAATTCATGTACCCTCCTACGACTTGGCGGGGGAAAGAACCATCGTGATCGCATCGATCATCCGTTCGAAGCTGGAGATCTCCCGCTCCAAGTGCTTCTTGCCAGCCGGAGTGACCCGGTAGGTGCGCACTCTGCGGTTCGAGGCGGAGTTCTCCCATTCGGCCTTCAATAGGCCCTCCCTCAACAGTCGTTGTAACGCGGGGTAGAGGGAGCCTTCTTCCACCTGGAGAAAATCGTTCGATCGTTGCTTGATATGCTGCACCAGTGCATAACCGTGCATCGGCTGGTCAATCAGAGAACGAAGAATCATCATTTCCAGCGTTCCTCGAAAAAGGTCCCGCTGATCGGAGTGTTTTGTAGGCATATCTCGAATAGGCCTAGAGTACACAAGTATGCGACGATTGTCAACCGGGATCATGAGGAAATTACTCCACTGGGAAACGGTGTTCCGTGGAAGCTGCGGTGAAATCGACGGTTTTCGAGGTAGAGTGTGAATACGGCATTGAACGGTATCGCCAAGCGTCTGATGGTTCGTTCTTTCCCGGCTCGGGACCTTCAAAGTTTGGAACCCCTCATGATCCCGCTTTTCGACAGCGACTCGTTACCGCGCTCTCAGGAGCGCCTCGAAGAAGGTGCCGTGCTACTGCGCGGCTTCGCGGCTGCTGAAGCGCCGGGGCTTATTGACGAAGTGGTGCGGATCGCGTCTGCCGCAGCGTTCCGCCACATGGTTACTCCCGGCGGTTACACTATGTCCGTCGCGATGACCAACTGCGGCCGTCTTGGTTGGGTCTCTGACCGCAATGGCTACCGCTACTCCCCCGTCGATCCCGACACCGGGGCACCCTGGCCCGTGATGCCCGCGGCATTCATCGAAATCGCTGTGCGGGCCGCAGCCGAGGCCGGATTCGCCGACTACGATCCCGACGCTTGCCTCATCAACCGCTACATCCCGGGCGCCAAACTCAGTCTTCATCAGGACCGTGACGAAAAGGATGCTTGGGCTCCGATCGTCTCCGTCTCGCTCGGCTTGCCGGCCGTATTCCTGTGGGGCGGCAAACGCCGTTCCGATCCGGTGCGCCGGCTGCACCTCGAAAGCGGTGACATCGTGGTCTGGGGCGGTCCCGCTCGTTTCGTCTATCACGGCGTCGCGCCGCTCATGGACGGGCAGCATCCGCTGACCGGCGCCACGCGCATCAATCTTACCTTCCGAAAGGTGTTCTGATCCTGCCGGCAGTCCAGACGGGAGCGAACTCGCCGATCTCATCGGCGATTCCCGTCACCCTATAGCGCGGCTATAACCAGAGCGCGAGATTCCGGCTACGGTTTTGCACTGGCACGCGCTTCGGCTTCCGCGAGCCAACCGCGACGTAGCCCTTCCGAGGGTATATTTGAGAGGTAGGGCTTGATGTCGAGAATCGGCGTCCCGTCAAGCATGTCGATACCGCGGATGCGGAGAATTGCGCCGTCGCGAGAGAGCAGCTCGACCACAGTCAGCCCGATCGGATTCGGACGCCGCGGCGAGCGGGTTGCAAACACGCCGTGTGGCCGGTAGTCGGTTGGCGGCTTTCCCACTAGGCTGAATCCTTCGGAGCGGTCGAACTCCCAGATCACGAACAGGTGAGAAAAGCCTTCGATATCTGTGAGACCGGGCTCAAATTCGTCCCGTATTTCGAGAGTCCCTTCCGCGGGGTGCGTCGCGCCTAATCCTTTCGGAATCTGCTGAGTAGTCTTATAGGGGCTTCTTACGTATCCGATCGGCTCCATTGAAGGCATTAGGGACCAGTCTCCGTTCCCGCGCTGTTTTGTTCCCGTTCTTTGCCCACATTAGCATCACGCGGGCCTCTATCTAAACGCCTTCATACGCAACGGCTTAAGGGACCGGAACCGGAACCACATCGCCCGCATCCAAGTACTAGAAGCAGCGAACGAGGTCGTGAGATGAAAATCAAGCGCGTCATGACAGAAGTAGTTACCGCCATTCTTGTGGCAGGGAGTCCCGCGATATCGGCGCCCAAAACGAACACGACGGGCGCCCCTACGCAAATGGTGATCACAATGCGTCCGGCTCTGGGCGACAATCGATCGGACGGCCTGGAAGCTGCCGATGTGACTGTGCTGCGGGGTAACACTCCCGTACCAGTCGTTCGTTTCGAGCGCTTGTCGGGCGACTTGGCCGACATGCAACTGTTCGTTCTCCTCGACGATTCCACTCGCTCATCCAGCCTCGCCATTCAATTGCCGGAGCTGAAGACGTTCATCGAATCCCTGCCGGCCACGACTCAGGTCGCCGTCGGTTATATGCGGAACGGCACCTTCGGTCTCACACAGGGATTCACTGCGGATCACCGGGAAGCGGCCCGTGCCTTGCGCCTGCCGGCGTCCATTCCGGGCGAAAATGGCAGCCCTTACTTTGTGCTTTCGGATCTCGCGAAGCATTGGCCGTCGAAACAATCAACGAACCGGCGGGCGGTGCTGATGCTGACGGACGGAGTAGATCCTTACTATGGTGTGGCGGATATGGAAGACCCCTACGTCAATGCGGCGATCCACGACGCTCTGAAGGAAAGCGTGACGGTCTATTCCATTTACCTTCGAGGAGCAGGCTTCTCTGGGCGCAACTGGGTTACCAACTTCGCGCAGTCCTGGCTTATGAAAATCAGCGAGGAAACCGGGGGCTATGCCTACGCCCTGGGTTTCACTGATCCTGTCACGATCTCACCTTTCTTGAAGGACCTTCGAGATCGATTTGACAATCAATACCGGGTGACTATCGAACCCTGGAACGAGAAGGGCGTCCAACCCGTAAAGCTGAGAACGGAATTGCACGACGTGAAGATCGAGGGCCCAACCCGGATTTACCTGCGGTAATGCAGCAAACGGATCGCCGGTTCTCGCCAATCTCTCCTCCGAACGTGTGAGTGCGAATCACTCTTTCTTCCGATGCGCCACAAGATTTACGGGAGCATGCTTAAGGCATGGCAACAGAACTTGTGAATCTTTCTAATGAGTTGGCGGCAGCCGCCGAACGCGCGTCGGCGAGCATTGTGGCGGTCCACGGCAGGCGCGGAATCGGCTCCAGCGGCATTGTCTGGCGAGACAACCTGATCGTGACTTCGAGCGAAGGCATCCGCGTGGAAGAGGGTGTCCATCTCGTTCTTCCCGATGGACGCTCTTCTGCGGCGCGCCTGCGGGGCCGGGATTCCGGCACGGACCTCGCCGTCCTTGAGACGGATGCCGGCGGTCTCCGCCCACTGGAGCATGCAGGCGTCGGTGCGCTGAAGGTCGGGCAACTGGCTCTGGCGGTTGGTCGTACCTCCAACACCGGGCCGATCGCGTCCTTCGGCATCATCAGCGGTGTTTCCGGAGAGTGGAAGACTTGGCGAGGCGGGACGCTAGACCCCTTCGTGCGCCTGGACATCTCGGTCTATCCGACGCTCTCCGGCGGTGCGGCCGTGGATGCGGCCGGCAACCTGATCGGTTTGGTTTCGATCGGACTATCGCGAAGTTCTGTATTCGCCGTGACCGGCGCCACAATAAACCGAATCGCTGAAAAGCTGATCGAGCGCGGCTACGTCAGCCATGGATTTTTGGGAGTGGCGCTTCAACCGGTGGTGCTTCCTCGGGAAGTGCAGGAACGGCTCCACCAGGACGCTGGGATCATGCTACTCGGAATCGAGCCCGAGGGGCCCGCCGCGTTGAGTGGATTGATTCTCGGGGATGTGTTGGTGGCCGCCGGTGACCAGCCACTCGCCCGGCCGGAAGCGCTGGCGGAATTTCTACAAAGGACACCGGTGGGCCAGACCGTCAAGTTTCAGTTGCTGCGGGCAGGCGTCGTGCAGGATCTCGATGTGCCGATAGGTGAACGACCTATCAGAAGGAGATAGGTCTGTGGCGGGTAGCTTTGGAGAAGTGGTCGAAACACTGCGACGGTCTACTGTCCAGGTTCGAACGGTTCGCAACAGGAGCGGGTCTGGCGTAATCTGGTCGCAGAATGGTCAGATTGTGACCAACGCACATGTGGTTCGCGGGGCAAGGAACTCCGGCGACGTTACAGTCGAACTGTGGGATGGACGCCGCGTGCCGGGTGGGGTCGTGAAAGAAGACCGGCAGCGCGACCTGGCGGTTTTGCAAGTGTCCGCATCCGGTCTGATGGCGGTTTCGCCTGGCGATTCAAACGCGCTTCGGGTGGGCGAGTTCGTGATCGCTGTCGGCAATCCCTTCGGCTTCACCGGCGCCGCCAGCACCGGTGTCATTCATTGCCTGAGCTTAAGGGACGGTGAGCCACGCGGGTTCGAGAACGGTTCCTGGGTAGTCAGCCAACTCCGGCTGGCCCCGGGCAATTCCGGGGGACCGCTGGCAAACACCGCCGGCGAGTTGATCGGGCTGAATACGATGATCGTTGGCAAGCTGGCCTTTGCGATACCCTCGCAGACGGTGGCGAAGTTCCTGCGATCATCCCACACGCGGGAGGCAGGACTGGGAGTGGTGGTCCAGCCAATTCCGGTTGGGCGGTCGCGGGAACTCGCGCTCATCGTGCTGAAAGTAGTTCCAGACTCGCCTGCCGACCGCGGCTCGCTTCGCGAGGGAGATACTTTAGTGGGCGTAGGCGGGAAGCGATTTAGCTCGACCCAAGACTTACGGATTGGGATTTATGCAAGTCTTGACGGGATTATGGAGCTTCAATTCCGACGGGGCGCGAGCGAGAACATCCGCACCGTTGCGATTCGCCTTTCTACTACTTCGGTGAGAGCGGCGTGATTCGCGTTCTGGTAGGGGCGCGATCGAACGTAGTGCGGGTGGGCCTGGAAAGTCTTGTTCGCTCCATCCCTTCGCTTGAATTCGCCGGAACTATGGATCTATCTCAAACGCCCTCCGAAATATCAGGTGACGTGCTGCTAATCGAGATTGGAGACTCTCCCGAACACGAATGGCGAGTCCTCGCGGACCTACCGATCCCCGCGGTCTTACTTTTAGACTCCACGGATTCGGCTTTCGTCAGTTCCGCGCTTCGCGCTGGGATTCGAGGAGCGATCCAGGTGGACGCAACTCCGGAGGAAATCGAGGGGGCGGTCCACGCAGTGCATGCCGGGCTGGTAGTGACCAACGTCGCGTCGCTCGCGGAGCTCCTGCCCGATGCGCAACCGCTCGCCGAGGAGCTTGCCGAGCCACTCAGCGACCGGGAACTGGAGGTGCTGGAGCTGCTCGTGGAGGGGCTCAGCAACAAGCTCATCGCGCATCGGCTCACCATCTCGGAGCACACCGTTAAGACTCACGTCGCCTCGATCTTCTCCAAGCTTGGCGTCTCCAGCCGCACCGAAGCAGTATCTCAAGCGATCCGGCGCGGACTGGTGATGCTGTAGTCCGGGCTGCCGCCCATCGCGGCGCAGACTCCGTAGCCGGGCGAAACCGTAGTTAGGATCTAGCGGCCAAGTCCGCTATGATAGCCTCACATTTATGTCAACTGATCATATTCTCGCCCTGCTACTGAGCGAGAGAAACAAATTAACAAAGGCGATTGAGGCCCTTCAAGGTCCGACTGAGCGAAAGGGACGGCCACCGGGTTCTGGTCGAAAGGCGGTACTGCCGTCTGTCGAGCGGGACGCGAAGCCGGAGGTGGCCGTAGGTCCTACGGCGCCGGTGAAACGGAAGATGAGTGCGGCCGGCAGACGGGCGATCATCGCGGCGACAAAGAAGCGCTGGGCGGCGATCAAGGCGGCGACGGCTGCTGCTGCGGCACCGGCTCCAGCTCCCGGAGCGGCGGTTCCGGCGGCGGCACCCAAGGCAGCGTCCGCCAAGGCTTCGGTGCCAGTCAAGAAGGGCGGTCTGACTGCGGCCGGAAGGAAGGCACTCTCTATCGCGATGAAGAAACGGTGGGCGAAAAAGAAGGCGGCGGCGAAGAGGAAGTGACCGCTCCCGAGGTGATCAGTCTACCGCTCCGACGGTCTGTCACAAACCAGGAGCAGCCGTAATTCCTGGCCTTCGCTCCTGTCCGCACAGGTGGATCTCCGCGTCGATCTTAGAACCCTGATGGCCGCTGGCCGGAAACGTCCAGACTGCGTTCGAGTGCAAGCCCGACGCTTCCTATCACTCCTTCATCAAACAGCTTCCCGATCAACGTGACGCCATGGGGGACTCGGCGGGGCGGCGAGAATCGGGGAAGTGGGTTCTTGGGGTCGGGCGCCCAGTCGCTTCGAGCCTCCGATACCTCGACGAACCCCGCTCGCAGCGTGAGCGAAGGATGTCCAGTCGAGTTGGTGATCACCAGAATTTCGTCACGCAACGAGGGCACCAGGAGCAGATCTACCTGGGAGAAGACGCGCGCCATTTCCTGCGCGACTTTCCGCCGAAAGCGGTCCGCTTGAACAAAATCCACCGCGGAAAGAAATCGTGCCTGGCGAAAAGAGTTGGGCCAGGCGTCGGGCACCTGAACTTTGAGTTGATCCAACCCACCGCTGAGGGTCAATTCTTCGAAGGCAGCAGCGGCTTCCGCAAAGAGGATGACGTTGAGCGAGTCATAGGGCCAATCGGGAAGGTTCACCTCGATTGGGGTCATGCCGAGCTTTTTGACCGTCTCCAGCGCCGCCCGATCCACGTCGGTCGCGGGATTCTCTTTCATCCAGCCGGAAAAATAGCCCACGCGCAGTCCGTTAATGTTCGCACCCGCATCGAAATCCAGCCGGCTGGGGGCGCTCGACAAATCGCCTGGGTCAGGCCCGGAAACGGCCTGCAGCACCAACATGGCGTCCTCGACACTTCGAGTCATTGGACCGAGTTTGTCGAGTGACCAGCACAGTGTCATGGCTCCGGTGCGCGGAACGCGTCCGAAAGTTGGGCGCAGTCCGGTGACGCCGCAGCGCATGCTGGGTCCGATGATGCTGCCGCCTGTTTCGCTGCCGACCGCGAAGGCGACCAATCCGGCTGCAGTGGCAGCGCCAGGGCCGGCGCTCGATCCCGATGATCCTTCCTCCAGCAGCCACGGGTTCATGGTCTGGCCGCCGAACCAGATATCGTTCAGTGCCAACGCTCCCATACTCAGCTTGGCGACAAGTACGGCACCCGCGTCGTTAAGACGCTTCACCACCGCCGCATCCTCGCTGGGGACACGGTTCCGATAAGGCTCAGCGCCATACGTAGTCGGGATGCCGGCGGTATCGAGGAGGTCCTTGGCGCCCCAGGGAATCCCATGTAGCGGTCCGCGATACTTGCCCGCGGCAATCTCTTCGTCGGCCTTCCGAGCCTGCGCCAAGGCCAACTCGCGTGTGAGCGTGATCACACAGTGTAGTTTGGGATCGAACCGTTCCAGCCTCGTTAGGTAGATTTGCGTGAGCCGCTGCGAGGTAAGTTTGCGCTGCTCGATCCAGCGCGACAAGCGCGTCACGGGAGCGAACGCAATATCCACGTCGCTTGCGGGCAGAGTACCCGGATCTATAAGGCTGCGGACAAAGCGGTCATGATCCGGACCTGACGTCTCGCCGGGCAGCACCGCACTCCAATTCGACCAGGGCGCCACGGCTGGTTCCAACGCCACCTTGCGCGGGCCAGTTCGACGCTCGTAGAGCGCCGCCATCGAGTTTCGCCAGTTGCCGGCCGCGAGAGCGCGGTCCGAGGGACGCAACTCTACCTGCATTAGTTTTTCTGCTTCAGCGAAAGTGGATGGCGAGACCTCGGGCCCCACGGGAGGTGCGGTACCGAAAGCCGGCGGAGTGCCTGCGGGCAATTCACCGGCTTCATGCTTCTTGTTGCTGCACGCGGTAGCGGCGCCCAGCAGGCTTATTGATGTACTGGCTAAGAAATTCCGGCGTGATTTCGGCATGTAATCCTCTGGAGAATTGTAACCATGGACGGCCTTCGGAATGGTGGCGCGCGCGAGAAAGGCAGCCACGGGCACCGCGAAGAAAACTCGGCGGAACGATTGGACCGCGAGCGCAAAGTGTCGAAGGGCAAGTCGTCCCACGTGAGAGGGCCGTCCAGCACGATCGTCCGCACGGTCCGCCGATACACGCCCGAGATCGCCGATGTTCACACCACGTGCCGATTGTTCCAAGGATGTCGACGGCTACCGTGCGAGCTATCCGATCTCGCGCAAGCGCTGCGCATCGAGAGGCGAGTATCGGACGCATGCGATCCTGCGAATTAAGGTCTGGCGGATGCAAGCGATCACCGGGTATGAATCGCGAACCCGGGAAGTCCCTTTCCCCTTTGGCGACCTGCTCACGGACACTCCGCTCGCTGGCAATCCCGACTAAAGAGCGAGGATCCGCAACGGGAGTTGGTTAGAGTTGGGTATATGTCGCCAATTGACCAAGCCGTGCCCAGAGTCGACCCGATTACCCCGCCGTACACGCCCGGCATGCAGGCAGTATTCGACAAGATCATGCCTCCGGGAGTGCCGCCTCTCATCCTGTTTACGACACTCGCCCGGGTGCCACGCATCTACGACCGGTTTCGCGCAGGGAGCCTGCTCGACCGTGGTCCGGTGTCGATTCGTCACCGCGAGATCGTGATCGACCGCACCTGCGCCCGTTGTGGCTGCACTTATGAATGGGGCGTACATGTCGCGTTCTTCGCCGAACGCGTGGCCCTAACGCCAGAGCAGGTGCGCGCGACGGTGCGGGGCACCTCCACTGACCCGGTGTGGAACGATGAGGAATCGCTGTTGATCCGCGTAGTCGATGAGCTGCACGACACGGCGGATATCTCCGATCAGCTTTGGAACGAGCTCGGAAAAGCGTTTAGCGTCGAGCAGATCTTTGAAGTGATCGCCTTGGTCGGTTTCTATCACACCGTTTCGTTCTTCGCGAACGGGCTAAGGCTTCCAGCCGAGTCTTCCGCAGCACAGCCGCTCTGAGTAGGTTCTTGAGGTCGCGAAGCGGCCAGCGGACCCGCTAAGGCGCGCTCTTTGGCGTCGGCGACATTGCCCGCGTGTTCTTAATCGCCGAGAGCATGCGGCAATTCTGGCCGTGCAATCCGCCTATGCGGCTTTCTGCACACGCTTTCGGTTTCCACTGATTTCGTACCTTGGCGCTTCAGCATCCTCTATCGCCGCAAGCTTGTGTTGGATTCCGGACATGGTCGCGGCCTTGAAGGGGGAGTCCGGCCATTCTTCAGCCACGCTGAGCCGGTAAAGTTCCCATTGACGTTCGGTCATACAGATACCTCAGGAGAGCGGAACAGCAGGTGCTACGCGCGGGGGTGTTCCGTGCCTCGATGTGGGTCACCGTGAGTCCGCTCTCTAGTGGAATGCTACTTCCGACGGGGGCGGGCGTCTATCGCCCTGACGTACTAAGATCGAGCGGCCCAGGCCGCACTTCATAAGGCCATTCGCGTATGCGCTGAGATCGGAATCTTTCCGCTTGTAGGTTCCTCATGCGACGCTTGCTTGCGGCGCTCATGTTTTGCCTGACCCTGCTGGTTCCGGTTGCGCTGCCGGTCGCGCCGCAGCCCGCGCCGCAGCCTCAGACGGACCCGGAGACGGCCCAGCGCCGCGTCGCATTGAGCCGAGATTTCATCCAGATGGCACCCGCGTCCGTGAGCTCTTATGACGTCCGGGGTCAAATCCCTGTCTTACCGCCGCCTGTCCTTCCGACTCCTTCGGGATCAAGCAACTGCGCCCCGGGACCCAGTTTTGACAGCTTGTCCCAAGGATTGCGCAACGGACAAACCCCCAGCGAGAGACAACCGCACCCGATGCAACCGTCGAGTTGATCGCGAAGCCGCGTCAGGCGCGGTCATCGCCACAGTACCTCGTTCGCAATAATAACCGGAGATCGCACGACCTTGTGCTCGATGGGTGGCACGACCGTCGGCTCCGCCGAGTTGCTATCTGCCGGCGCTCAGCAAATACACTGAAATTGTGCCATCGCACTCCCCCATGAAGCGGGGCTAGAAAAGCTCACTCCGGATAGATGAAGAAACTCAACGCCTGGCTAACTCAATACGCCCTTCGTGGTCTACTCGGCCGCGTCGACGCCGACTGCTTCGAAGCGGGATACCGCACCAAGCGTCATTGAATCAGTCATCGAAGGCGAGTTCGAAGGGTGGAGTGGCGAAACAATATTTAGCTCGACAACGGTCAAATTTGGCAGCAGGCCTCGTACTCTTACACCTATCACTATGCCTATCGACCAAGAGTTCTGATCTACAAAAGCGAGTCAGCATACCAACTGAAGGTGGACGGTGTCGAAGGCACTATTCAGGTGAAGCGTCTCAGGTGAGGCGGTCGTCGATGCACACGGGCGGACGCGACGCGACGATTATGGCGAATTGGTCCCTTTTTTGAAATGGGCGACAGAATCGCGGTCGTACGGATGGAGCATTGGCATTGTAGGGTGAAGACGCGAGCGTTGATGGACGCAGTCCGCGCGCGGAACCGACGCGAGCAACGGCAGGCGACATCGAAGCATGTATTGACGAAAGCGTTCTTTCCACGGTTTCCACAGCATAGAAAATGCGGATTTTGCAACGGTTTAATTTGCCCGGTCAGATACCTGAACCGTGGGAGTAGATAGTGATATGATCGCGGAACGATGATGAAACGATTTGGCGGAACTCTGTTTCTGATTCTTTCGCTCGCTTGGACGGCTGGCGCGCAAACGCAGATACCGGCGTACGCTTGCGTCGCGGTCGACGGCAACGCCTTCACCGCGCTGAATGTGGTCGAGTTCAACGCGTCATGCCCGGAGGGTCAGACGAAGATGCTTCTGCTGATGATGAAGAATCTGCCGTTTGTGGCGTCGACACCGGGGCCTTCGAACATAATCATCACGAAACATGTGTCGACATTCCTCGCGACGCCAGTGACGATCGCGAGCACGAATCCGCTGCTGATCGGGATCACGCTCGAGATCAACACCGACGCTGGCTTTTATACGATTCCGACGGACAGCGACGCCAACGCCGGATTGGCTTGCGTGCCGACTGTGGATCAACAGGCGGTGGGAACTCCGCTTGCGGTCACGACGGCCGCGGCTCAATTGGCTGCGGCGACGGCGAATCCGCCGGTTCCGGGATTCTATCCGTTCACGGATTGGCCCGTGATCCGATCCGTCACGCCTGCCGCCTCCGGTCGACATCAAGTGGGTGTGCAGTGCCAGGCGGCGTCGAGTTTCCGCTTCCGAGGCTCGGCGACGGTGGTTGTTCTGCAGCATATTCCCGGAGCTGAATGAGAGGAGATTGCCTCATGATGAGATTTTCGACTTCCACCGCGGCAATTCTGGTTGCTTCTTGCCTACCGGCCCTGGCTCAACTACCGACGAGTTATCTTTCGCCC
>JBEKOZ010000026.1:0-16067 GCA_049521275.1 Bryobacteraceae bacterium
CAGCGGTCGCAGCCAATGGGTTTCAGCTCGACGCCCGAGAAGCGGTGGCCGTCGCTGCCCACAAACTTGCCGTTATCGGCGTGGCAGAACAGGCATGGGGAATCGATCAGGCGATCGAAATCGACGGCCGGCATGTGTTGGTAGCCGGGCGAAAGATCCCAACCATGCTGCCGGTACCACGAAGCGGGGGATTCGAACAGGTACTCGCCGATCCGAACGATGTAGGTAAAGCCGATTTTTCCGGCACCGATCTGGTACGCGACCGGATATTCCGCGGTCAGACCACTTTGCGTAAGGGAGTGGATCATGCGGCCATCGCGGTCACTGATCGAGATCTCGATTCTGGAGGCCTTGCGCGTTACATTTCCCTGACCCAAAGGCGCCGGTGGCGCGATGGAATTGCCCATCCGCGATTTCAGAAACGCGGCCGTCTCGCGGGCATGGCAAGGGGCGCAAACCTGGTCGTCCGATTGGCCGAAAAGCAGGGGAACGGTCACCATCCAGACCGTCAGACTGAAGCGAAAAACAGCGCGGCCTTGATTCATGAACCTACCCGAGTATTATATACGGCGTGCTGGAAAATTAGGGCCGCGGGCGGGCCATCTGGTGATAAAATTTAGGTGCCATGAAAACAGCCTTGGGTTCGTTTCCCCTCGTCGCTTCGATCCTGCTGTCCGCGGCGTTGGTCCGCGCCCAGGACACCGCCCCGCCGCCGCAGGATCCGGGGCTGACCATCCGCCAGTCGGTCCAGGAAGTGCTGCTCGAAGTCACCGTGCGCGATTCCCACGGGAAGGTGGTCAAGAACCTGAAACCCGCCGACCTCGAAGTGCTCGAAAACGGCGTCAAGCAGGAGATTCGCTCCTTCAAGCTGATTCAGGCGCATGAGGAGAGCAAAGGCAAGGGAAAGGGTGGCGCGGAGCAGCAGATTGTCGCGACGCCTGTCGCGCCTGGCACGAAACCGCTGAAAACAACTAATTTGATTTGCATAGTATTCGCCAACCTCGATGCATTTTCATCTTTAAAGGAAAACGCCATCAATTCGGTGAAGGATTTTCTAAGAAGCCAGATCCAGCCCGATACCTGGATTGCGGTGTTCAACCTGGGCACGGAGCTTACGGTGCTACAGCCCTTCACGACCAATCGAAACGAAGTGATGCAAGCCGCCAACCGCGCTTTCGTAGGAATGGGCGGCGATTTTGCGCAAGCGGCCACCGCCGTCCTTGACGCTTCGCCGACTGCGTCGTCCATCGAAGCGGCGGTTAACGGGACTGCGGCGACCGGGAACACGGTGACTGCCTCGATGAGGCTCACGGGAGTGTCGCTGAATCCCAATGGAAGCACCCCGGCAGCCAATCCCAGTAATTCCGCCACCAATCGGGATCAGGCCATCCAGCGGCGCCAGTTAAATGGCGTTGAAGGAATGCGCGAAATGGATCAGCTGCTGGCCATGATCCGGCAGTTGGGGACGCTGCCCGGGCGAAAGTCGGTGCTGATGCTGAGCCCGGGACTGGTCACCGTGGACGACCCGGAGCAGTTCAAGTCCATGCTGGACAAAGCGGTCAAGGCGGATGTAACGGTCTATGCGGTCGACGTCAATGGTCTTAGCTCGCTCGACCCGACCAAGGCATCAAGCGACGCTTTGAAGAGCGCGGCGAAAGCAAGTAATAATCAGAGCTCTACCAGCGCCGCCGGAATGCAGGGGAGGATGCACCAGGGCGACACCGTAGTCGACGCCGTGCGCACCACGGACACGCAGGCCGCATTGCGCGGATTATCGGAGGGCACGGGCGGATTCCTGATTGGCGGCACCAACGATCTGCGCAAGTCCTTTCAACGCCTGCTGGACGACGTGGAGACGCACTATGAGGTCATCTACCGGCCCACCTCGGATAAGTACGACGGCAGCCTGCGAACCATCGCTCTGAAGGCGGCGCACAACGATTGGAACCTGGAGAGCCGCACCGGATACTTCGCGCTGCCATCGTTTGGCACGGCCACGGAACTGACTCCTGTCGAGCTGGCGGGGCTTGCCGCCCTCAATGTGAAGCAGCCGCCGCATGCGTTTGAGTTCAAGTCGGGCGCTTATCAGTTCCGGCCCAGCGCCGCAAATTCCCAAAACGACGTGGTCTTTGAGATTCCGGCCGCGAATCTCCAGGCAACCCCGGAACCGGCACTGAAACGGAGCCGGATCCACGTGTCCCTGCTCGGCTTGGTGAAGGACGCGAGCGGCCAGGTGGTAGACAAATTCAGCCAGGATTCGCCGTTTGAGATTCCCGAAGAAAATCTGGCGAAGGCGCGCTCCTTGAACATTACCCTCACTCATCCGTTGACTCTTCCTCCGGGCCACTACTCCATCGATATGGCCGTGCTCGACCGGGAAGCGGGCAGGGCCAGCATCAGCAAGGTCGCCTTCGACAGCCCCGAGCAAAAGGGAGTCGGTCTGAGCAGCGTCCTGTTGCTACAGAACAAGGAGCCGGTGAATGGCAAAGTCGCCCCTGCGGACCCTCTCGAATTTCAGCTCGACGCAACCACGGGCCAGCGCATCCTGCCGGAACTGAGCACGAACCTGCCGCCTACGGCCACTCCCTCCGTGTTCTTCGTGGTTTATCCGGATAAAGCGATCGCGGACAAGCCCAAGATTCAGGCGGAGTTTTTGCTAGGCGGCAAGCTGCTGGGCAAGCAGGTGGCGGACCTGCCGGCGCCCGATGCAACAGGAGCGATCCTGATGCAGATCAGCGCCCCCGCCAAGCAGGGCGACTGCGAGCTCCGAATCACCGCTCTGCAAGGCGCGACATCCAGCGTGCAGAGTATAAAATACTCGGTCGCGGCGAAGTAAATTTTGGGCGTCTTAAGCGGCTTCCTTTGGGTTAAACTGAAAAGTCATGCTCGCCCGGCGCCTGCTGCCTTCGCGTCTGCTGCAATGTCTGCCGATCGCGCTTCTGGCAGCCACCGTGCCGACCGCGCCCATCACCTTCGACGAGATTGCGGACCGCGCCGGAGTGCATTTCGTCAGCAATAGCGGTCCCACGCCGCAGAAACATCAGCCGGAGGCCATGGTCGGCGGCGTCGCCATCTTCGATTTCGATGGAGACGGATATCCGGATCTTTACTTTGTGAACGGCGCGGACATGCCTTCACTTGAAAAGACCGGTCCTCAATACAAGAATCGCCTGTTCCGCAACAACCACGACCTGACGTTTACGGACGTCACCGACAAAGCCGGAGTCGCCGGATCCGGCTATGGGATGGGGGTCGCGGTAGGCGACTACGACAACGACGGGCACCCCGATTTGTTCGTCACCAGTGTGAACGGCAACCAGTTGTTCCACAACAACGGCGATGGCACCTTCACGGACGTGACCGCGAAAGCCGGTGTTTCCGGGGGCGTATTCGCGGGCAAGAAAATGTGGTCCGTGGGCGCAGCCTGGGTGGATTACAACAACGACGGTTTGCTGGACCTGTTCGTCGCGGATTATTGCCAATGGGACCCGGATCACGAGACGCCGTGCGCCCTGAACGGAACCCGCGTCTTCTGCAATCCGCGCATGTACAAGCCTCTGCCCAACACGCTGTACCGTAACAATGGCGACGGCACCTTTACGGATGTGTCGGTCGAGACCGGCATCGCCGCCCATCCGGGCCGCGGGATGGGCGTGGCCATCGCGGATTTCGACGGCGACGGCTTCCCGGATATTTTCGTGGCCAACGACGATCTTCCGAACCAGCTCTTTCACAACATCGGAGGTAAGCGCTTTGAAGAGGTCGCCGATGAAGCCGGCGTGGCGCTGACCGAAGGGGGCAACGTGATTTCCGGCATGGGCGTCGATTTCCGCGACCTCTTCAACCGCGGCCTTCCCGACCTCTGGATCACCGCCATCGAGAAGCAGACCTTCCCGCTGTTCAAGAACCTGGGGCGCGGCCAGTTCGCCGAAGCCACCGCCATGGCCGGGCTGGGGCTTGCCACGGCGGAGATGTCCGGCTGGTCCAACGCCATGGTCGACCTGGACAACGACGGATGGAAGGATCTGTATGTCGCGCGCTCCAACGTCCTCGACAACGTAGCCTTGTTCACGCAGCGTCCGTACGAGGAATCGAATACCGTTTTCCGCAATCTCGGGACCGGAAAATTTGAGGACGTGACGTCCACCACCGGACCGGCCTTCCAGGCGCCGGCCGTAAACCGCGGCGCGGCTTTCGGCGACCTCGATAACGACGGCCGCATGGACCTGGTGGTGAACGTTCTCAACGGCAAACCGAAGGTGTTTCACAACACCACCAGGAACGCGAACCATTGGGTGCTTCTGAAGCTCACCGGCATCAAGAGCAATCGCATGGGAATCGGTGCGCAGATCCGCGTGACGGCGGAAAATGGTTCCATGCAATATAACCACGTCACCACCAGCACCGGTTATGCGAGTGCGAGCGATGCGCGAGTCCCCTTTGGTATGGGAGCGTCGCGCGTGGCCAAGGAAATCCAGATTAAGTGGCCCAGCGGCCGCATGCAAGTGCTGCGCGACGTGGCCGCGGATCGCGTTGTTGAAATTAGCGAGCCCAGCCGTTAAGGAGAATTTATGGCGATAACCGGGAAACTGATTTGCAGTCTGACATTGGCGGCCTCCGCGCTTCTGGCGCAGGCGCCATCCAGCCTGATCCGCCTGAACGTGGCGGCGCTCGATAGCAGCGGCCAGCCCGTCGAGGACTTAAAGGCCGCCGACTTTCAGGTGACGGACCAGGGAAAGGCGCAACCGGTCGTGTTCTTCCGCAGAAACGCGCCCGCAGCGCCGGCCGCCGCGCTGGCCCCGCACGAATTTTCCAATCGCACGGGCGCCGCTCCGCACACCACGGTGATCCTCTTCGATCTGCTGAATCAGAACCAGACGGACCGGCTGGACGCATGGCACAAAGTCGGGCACTCCCTGCAACAACTCGAATCGGGTGATTCGGTTTATCTTTATCTTCTGGCTCTCGAAGGCAACCTGATTCCGATCCATGAGATCGGCAGCAAGGCGGGCGACGATAAGACCTGGACGCAAACGGCTGAGAAGACGCTCGACAAAGCGATGAAGGCAGCGAGTCATGCCCTGCCCATACAGATGAAGGATCAGGAACTGGTGGTCAAGAAGACCTACGTTGCGCTCGAGACCCTCGCCACTCAGCTCGCCGTATTCCCCGGGCAGAGGGACATCGTGTGGATCACCAGCTCCACTCCCAACATCTGGAATACCAAGAACCCATGCAATGGGGATTGGGTGGATTGCGCGCTGTACGTGCCGCATCTGGCGGTCACGCTCTCGACCGCCAACGTCGCCGTGAATCCCCTCACGTACACCGGCAGCCCCAGTCCCGAGCTGAATCGCGACATGGAAATTGTCTCCTTTTTGACCGGAGGAACTTCGTTTTTCAGTGAAGACATCCGCTCCGTCCTGAAGGCGCTGGCCCGCGACGCCGCTTCCAGTTACTCGATTTTCTATAATCCGCCGGCGGACAATTGGGACTCCAAATTCCACAAGCTGCGCATCACCACCGAACGCAAGGGCCTGAAGCTGCGCGTGAAACAGCGCTACTACGCGCTTCCCAGGCCGGATGCAGGTCAGCTTGCGTTGAGGGCCGCGTTCCAAAGCCCGTTGGATGATCCCGGCATCGGTTTGCGCGTGACTGCTTCGCCCGGAGCGGGCACCGTGCACCTCGAAATTCGCGTCAATGCCGCGGACCTGATGCTGCACGAGGAAGGCGACAGCTTTACGGGCGGCGTGACGTTTCTCGTCGCCGATCGAAGCGCGGCAGGACCGGTTGGAGACCCGGTGATTTCCGGCTCCGCCATCAAGCTGACGCGCGAACAGCTCGCCACCGCGATGAAGGATGGCCTTCCGATCGTTCAGGACCATCCGATTACCAATGCCATTCAGACCCTCCGGGTCATCGTGCTCGATCAGGGCTCGAACATCGCGGGCTCGCTCACCATTCCCGCACGCTGAACCGCCATGCGTCTGCGGACACTACCTGTGAAAGAACCGCCCCGGATGATCGCTCCCTGTGGTCGCGGCTCGGTAAGCGGTTGATCTTACGTAGCGCCGATTCCGAGCCGCGACCGCAGGGAGCGATCTCTATGAGTTTTTCCGCAACCTCGTCGTCAGCGGTTGGTGTTCCCGACACCCGGCAAACTGTTCGGATCCTGCTGCGCCTTCAGCCGCACAAACTCATCTCTCTCCCGCTGCGCATCGCTCTTCCGCCCGACGCGCCGGTACGCCTGCTCCAGATAGAAATGAGTCTGCGCGTTATCCGGCTGAAGTTTCACGGCATGCTCAAACATCGGGACGGCCTTTTCCGGCTCGTCCTTGGCCAGGAGCGCGCGACCCATTTCCGCGTCGCACAACCAGACGTAGCTGGCGGGCGCCAGTTTCCGTGCCCGCTCCGCGTACTGCATGGCGACGTCCGGCGTGCCCTGCCGCGTCGACAGAAACGCGGCCACCAGCAGTGTCGGCCAGTGATCGGGGTTCGCGCGCAATTCCTTCTCGTACTCCACCAGCGCCGCATGCTGATCGCTGTCCATCAGGAACAGGCCGGCGGCGTAATGCACACCTGGCTCGTTCGGATACTTGGCCAGCAGCTCGTCGAAGCCTTCTTTGGCGTCTTTCGGCCGCTGGCTGACAGCCGCCCACATCGCTTTCCCCGCCATCTCGACCACCTTCCGTCTCGCTTCCGTCAGCTTCGACGGCTCCGCGGCAATGGCCAGCGCGCATAGCCCGACTGCTTCCACTACAGCCGGTGAATTTTCCTGGCGCTTCGCCAGCGGCTGCACCTGGGACATCGCCTGATCGAAAAGGGAGGCACGGATCAGGAGCATCGCGCCCCGTTGGCGCACCGCCGTTTCAAACCCGGTATTGGACCCGAGCCCTAATTTTTCTCCCTTGTCGATGGCATTGCGCGCGGCGTCGAGATGCCCCAGTTCGTATTCCGCGAGCCCCAGGAAGCCCCACGCAACGCCGTTTTTCGGAGAGAGGTCGAGCCCCTTGGTGAAGGCCTCTCGCGCCTCCGCGTGACGATCCAGCCGGTACAGCACTCCGCCCAGGTAGAACCAACCTTCCGGCCACGACGGCTGCAAAGCCAGCGCCTGCTTAAAGAGCACTGCTGCCTGGGCCGGATCGCTATCGACAGCCGCTGTGGCGCGCCGCGCCAGGTCCTCGAAGTTTTCCGTTTGCGCCGGCGCCACGGCCACCGGGGCAAGTAGCAGCGCCGCGTAGGCCAAGAAAAGCTTCATTGCCGTTATTATAAAGCTTGATGCGTTCGATCGCGCTCGCCATTTTGATCGGTTCCGTTGCGCTGGCGCAGGCGCCCGATGCCGAGCAGATTTTTCGCGACGCGGTCGCGGCCCAAAAGCGCGGCGACGATGCGGCCGCTATCGCCAAGTACCGCGAGTTGATCAAGCTTCGCCCCGATGCGGCGCAGGTGCGCGCCAATCTCGGCGCCGCTCTGGCCCACGCCGGCCAGTACGAGGAAGCGATTGAACAATATCGCGCAGCGCTGGCGAAGCTCCCGGACAATCGGGCGCTGCGTCTCAACCTGGCGCTCGCCTATTACAAGAAGGGCGATCTTGCGCAGGCCGCCGAACTGCTCGATTCCCTGCGCCAGGCCGAACCCGGCGATGTGCAGGTGGCGACGCTGCTGGGGGACTGCTATTCGCGCATGGGCCGCGACCAGGATGCGATCGCCGCGCTCACCCCGGCTGAGACGGCACACCCCGACGACTTGAACGTCGCCTGGGCGCTGGGCTCGGCGCTGATTCACGCGGGACGGTCAGCCGATGGGTTGCGGCGCGTGGTCATGGTCGCCCAGCAAGGCCACAGTGCGGATGCGAATTTTCTCGCCGCCGAGACCTGCCTGGCGCTGAGCGAGTTTGAGCGCGCGATGGTTTTCGCCGACGCGGCCCTGAAGCTGAACCCCAATTTGAAAGGGCTCTACAGCCTGAGCGGAAGAATCAAGCAGTACTTAGGCGATTTCTCCGGCGCCAAGGCCGATCTGGAAAAGGCTTTGACCGAGAATCCCGACGACTTCAATGCCCACGTGACCATGGCCGCGATCCTCAACCTCGAGCGCGAGGTCGATGGCGCGGAGCGTCACGCCCGGCGCGCCATGGAGCTCATGCCCTCTTCCCCTTTGGCCCGCTATCAACTCGCGCGCGTCCAGCGGTCCCGCGGCGATATCGAGGCGGCCGTTCTGAACTTCGAGCAGGTGATCGCCGCGGAGCCCGACTGGCTGCGCCCCCACGTCGAATTAGCCTCCCTTTACTACCGCCTCCACCGGCCCGAAGATGGGGAAAGAGAGCGGGCCATCGTAGACAAGCTGTACATGCAAGGAAAAAAGTTAGGCCCGGACGCCGAGAAATGACCAGCGTATTGTGGCGCACGCACGCTGCTATTAGACCATTTTCAGGATTTCCGTGAACCGGTTGAGCGCGCGCCTGGTGGCGCGAGCTTCAGCTTGCAGCCGAGCGCTTCAGCCTCGGCCTTCTAAACGATTTTCTTCCGAATGAGGAATACGACATTTAAGGCGAGCCTGAAGGCATCGCCGGCAAGCCGAAGCTCGCGCCACCACGCCAGCTTAATCGTGGTCGACGATAACCCAGAAACAGGTCTAGACGGCATTTTGTGGGGAGCCATTTGTGGCGGCAGCCGCCCTTTTAGGCGGCTCTTCTTACTGCTTCGATTCCTTCACATGAACCACTCGATCTCCGCCGACGTTCTCCAATGTCTGAACGATCCCGGACGGCCAGCGGATCTCCACCGCTTTTGCTTTGTCGTCGCCGCCCAGACCGAAGTGCACCGGACCCGCGCTCGACGATGCATAGCACGCGCTGGTGGTCATGTGATTGTACTGTCTGCCGCTCTTGGTGGTCACCTTGATGGCGGCGCCGATGCCGTCCCGATTGCTCTTCGTTCCCTCCAGCTCCACATCCAGCCAGTGTCCGCTGCCCTCGCTCCGGTTCATCCAGATCTGCGCGGGCTTCCCCAGCGCGGTGGCCACCACGTCGATGCGCCCGTCGCCGTCCAGGTCGCCGAACGCGCATCCGCGATTGCGGGCGAGTTCCGCTGCCCCCAGACCAGCCTCTTCCGTGAACGCCTGCCACTTCCCCTTTGCCCCGGGATTTCGAAAAACCGTGTTGTGCTGATCGACGATCGTCCCCGGTAGATTGCGTGAAACCGCGTCCCCGCGCGTGACGAATAAATCCTTCCAGCCATCGTTGTCCAGGTCGTAGAATGCCGAGCCGAATGCGGACATCGGCAAAGTCAGGGCGCGCATCCCGGTCTCCACCGTCACCTCCCGGAACTCGCGTCCCTCCATGTTCTTGAGCAGCGGAAACGTCTGTTTACTCAACGCCACATACGAAATGTCCGGCCAGCCGTCATTATCGAAGTCGCGGAAATCCAGTCCCATCCCGCCGATGAACGTGCCGTCCTCGGGTAAGGCCACTCCCGTCTGAAAAGCGACCTCCTCGAACTTCTTCCCCAGGTTGTGGAACAGGAAGGTGTAAAACGTGTCATTGGCGACGAAAATATCGGGACGTCCGTCATGATCATAATCCGCAACACCCACGCCCATCCCTTTCCCGACATGGCTGCGGATGCCCCACTCCGCCGAAACATCCTCGAAGGTGCCGTCTCCCTTGTTGAGGTAAAGCTGATCGGGCGTCCCCTGGTACGATTGCGGATTGCAATATTCCGACAGGCCTTCGTGATTGCAGTGTGGCTCGGTTTTATAATTCCATTGGACGTAATTGACCACGAACAAATCCAGCAGGCCGTCCCCATTCACGTCGACCCATGCCGCGGTCACGCCCCAGTGCGGCCCAAATTCCTTGTCTGGTTGATTGAACCCGGCTTTCTCCGTCACATCGCTGAACGTGCCGTCACGATTGTTGTGGTAGAGCGTATTGTGATGGACTCCGGCGACAAACAGGTCAGGATACCCGTCATTGTCGAAGTCGCCCACAGCCACGCCCATGTCGTAACCTGTTCCGGCTAGCCCCGCCTGAACGGTAACATCTGTAAACACCCCGTTTCCATCGTTACGAAACAGGCGGTTGGAGAACTTGACCTCGTCTTTCTTGAGCGTGGCAAGGTTCGCGCCGTTGGTGAAAAAGATGTCCGGGCGGCCGTCCTTGTTGTAGTCGAAGATGGCCACGCCGCCGGCCATGGTCGCCGGCAAGTGACGGGACTCGGTTTCCGCGTTCTCGAGGCGAAAGGGAAGCGATTTGAGAGCGAAAAAGATCGGCGATCGAGCGGCGTCCGCCGGCAGGCGGGGCACAATGGCGGCACTGAGGAGAGCCAGCAGGACTCCGCCTCCTGCGGCCCATGATTTGCGGTGCATAAGCGAAAAAAAGGGGCGGCATTCGCGCGCCCCTTTTTAAATTGTACTGCCGGACTGGACCGATCCCCTAGAACATGTATCGGACCGCGAACTCGATCACGCGCCGGTTCACCGTGAACAGCGGCTTACCGGTTGTGTCGGCGTTCTGGTTGGTCGTAGTGAGCGCCCCAGTGCTGTTGGTGAACCGCAAAGTATCATCGGCGCTGCTGCCTGTGGCATTGAACTCCGGCAGCGGATGGTTCAGGAAGTTGAAGGCTTCAAAGCGCAGTTGGATCTTCTGTTTCTCCCTGATTTTGAAGTTCTTATACAGCGACAAGTCGCTGTTGAAGAGCGCGGGGCCCTTGATGTAAGGCCAGATGACGGCTCCTACCTGGCCCGGCTGAGGCGGCGCAAAACAGTTGGGGTTAAAGTATTGTCCGGAAGACAGGCCCTTGCGCGGGTCGCATGTCAGCACCGGGAGCAATGGCATGGACGTGGTTCCCAGATAAGTCTGGGCGCTGGTTGCACCGTTCGCGTTGGAGCCGTACTGGACGTTCAAGTCGCCACCGGTGTTCGGCTGGAGCGGAGGACCACTCTGTAACTGGGTGATGCCCGAGAACTCCCATCCATTTACCACGCCGCCGGCGAACTTGTTGCCGTGGATCGGACTCGGGAGGTTGAACACATAGGCCGCATTGAAAATATGCGTGTGATCATAGGCCAGCGTGCCATAATTCGGACCGAGGGCATAAGGCCAGTTTGTGTTGCCGGCCGAGTTCCCGTTGAAGGTTTGGCCGTCCCGCGTACCCATCACCTTGCTGAAGGTGTAATTGGTGGTGAACGTTGTCCGGCCGGTCTGCTTCTGCCACGTGGTGATGAACGCGTTGTAGTTCGTGTAGCCGCCGTGGGAGAACAACTGGATACCAGTGTAGTTGTGGAATGGATAATAATCGTTGCCGTTGAAGCTCGAGCTGTACGGGCTGACGACAGTACCCGTGATCGGATCCGTCCGGAAGAAGGCGCCGAGCGGGATGAGATCCTGGTCCGAGAGCGCGCCATCCAGAATCTGGTCGCGGCTAGCGCTACCCGAATACTGAACTTCGGCGACCGATCTCCAGGGCGCACGCTGCGAAATCGTGAAGTTGTAGGTCATGGAGTAGGGCGTTCTCTTGTCGCCTTCCTGATCCACGCCATTGATGTTGCTTCCCAGGCCGGCTGCTCCAAGCGATGGGGAGAACTGATTAAACGAGTTGTAGCCGATGCAGCAGTTCCACGTAGTGGACTCGCTCTCGACTCCCAGAGGCGCGCTGTAGTTTGCGCTGCTGATGTTGTTGGCCGACGCCTGGTAACGGTAAATACCGAAGCCGCCGCGCAGTACGGTTTTGCCCGTCCCGAACAGGTCGTAGGCGACACCAACGCGCGGTTCCGGCATAAAAGCCTGCGAAGGCACACCCGACAGCGGGATGGCACTGTCGATTCCATGCCACAGGAGGCCCGTAAAGCCGGGGGCGCTGCTTGTGTTGTTATAGGTAGACGGATTCCAGACCGCTAAGCCGATATTGTTGTTGGTCGGATACCAGTTCCCGAGGTGGTCCATGCGGAGTCCCAGGGTCAGGGTGAACCGCCGGGTGACCTTCCACTGATCGTTGCCGTAGAAGGCGTACTGATAGAATCGAACGTCCTGCACCGGTGATATGCTCGCCTGATAGAATCCGGCGATGCGGCCCGTGGCAAAGTCCGCCGCGCCGTTGCTGGTGGTATTGGCTCCATAGGTCTCAAATTCCACCGTGCCCTGATTGGCATACTGGAAGTTGCTGCCGGCTTGCCAGTTGCGGGAATAATCCCAGTAGAACCCGAACTTCAGCAGGTGGGTGCCTAATACCTTGGTAAGGTTGTCCGAAAGGTTTGGCGCCTGGGATTCCTTGCCGAAATCGCCGCCCTCGAACTTCTGCCCGAACGTCGGCGCGAAATAACCAGGAGCAGCCTTGCTCCAACTCAGCGTGTTCGGGATCTGCGGCGTGTACGGATCGGTGAACAGTCCCGTCATGCTGAACCCCAGCTTCGTGGGATCAACTGCCGCGGGATTCCCCAATGCGATCGGGTTGAGGAACTGAGCGTCGGCGAAGACGAATTCGTTGGTTAGCGTCGGAGAGAAGATGTGCGTTACGTTCGCACTATAGACCTGCGACACCTGGTGCGCCGGCATCTGCGTCGGATACGGCAAGTCATTGCCAGTGCCCCACCAGATGTTATTGGGGTTCAGATCGGTTTCATCCTGGCGATTCCAGGAGAAAAACGCCTTGGTCTTCGTGCTGATATTGTAATCGCCGCGCAGGCGCAGTTCCCAACGGTTGACCGGCAGGTTCAGAAGCTGGGTGTAATTGGCGCCGAGCGCATTGGAATTCGGATTCGTATTCGGCTGCGGCATCGTCTTGTATAGAGCCGCCGAGTTCGGATCCAACAACGTTGCGGGGATGATGCCGCCGGGGAAAGTCGTATTGTTGGTGCAAGTGCTCTGGCAGGGGACAACGCCGTTGTTGCCGAACGGTCCATTCAGGAAATTCGAACCGATGCTCTGGAGATAGCTCGGGCTGAAGTTTCCGCCCATCATTTGCGAGGTTGGGATAAACCGCTGGTTGATGCTTCCCTCAGGATTTTGGTCCATGTACTCATACGCGGCATAGAAGAACAGCTTGTCGTGATTTCGGTTAAAATGCGTCCAAGGGAGCACTACCGGCCCACCGATATCCCCGCCTGGATAGTAATAGGAATCATCCGGCTTCGCGACGCCGTTCGCCTTAAAGTAGGAGTCGGTCGAGTTGAACACGCCGTTGCGGGCGTACAAGTATGCGCCGCCGTGGTAGGAAGCGGAGCCGCTCTTGCCGATCGCCTGGAAGACGATCGGACCCTTCGCATACTCCGCGCCGTACGCGGAAGTCAGCAGCGAAACCTCTTGAATCTGGTTTTGGTTGATGTTCGCGGTCTGGGTTCCCATGTTGCCCGGATCCAGCAAGCTCGCGCCATCCGCCATCATGGTCAGGCCGCCGTAGAGCTGAGCGCCCTGCGCCGACATGGTCCCGATCGGGCCGGTGTTGCTCTGGGTGGTCAAGCTGCTGAACATCTGCTGACCCAAACCCTGCGCATTACCCATGCCCGGCATGATCTTCATTAATTCGGCGGCATCGCGGCCTTGGATGGCGAGCTCCGTGATCATGTTCTCGTTCAGGGTATTGGTGACCGCGCCCGTATCCGTCGGCACCGTGACCTCATTGCCCACCACGAAAACCTCCTGCTTCGCCGTACCGACCTGGAGCGCGATGCTGGGGAGATTAAGATTGGCGCCCTGCGTCATCACGATCGTCCGCTCTTCCCATGGCCGGAACCCGCTGGCTTCAATGTTAACCGTGTAGCTCGCCGGCAAAACGGCCGCGAAATTAAAGACTCCGGAGTTGTTCGACACGGTCGTCCGCTTCGAGTTCGTGGCCTCGTCGATCAGAGTGACGTTTGCTTTCGGGATCACGGCGCCGCTCGCATCGGTCACCGTGCCGCTGATGTTTCCAGTGGCGCTCTGGCCGAGCAACGAAACGCTAAAAAATACGAGTGCCAACGACAGGCAGATGATCGAGGTGAAGATCCCCTTGGATCTCAGTGTTTCTAACATGGTTATTTCTCTCCCCTAAAAATTGTGCCGCCAAACTCCACCAGAACCGCTAGGCCCCGGCTTTCCCGCTTCCACACAGAAGACGTGCGTTTTCTACAGATACAGAGACTACTCGCCACATGAAGGACTTCCAAGATAATATAGATAGATTAAGCCGTGGAAAAGGCTAAAGGAGTTAACGGTAATTGGATTCCGTTAGTTACAGCAGTTACAATCAATGTTTTCAACAAAGTTACCAACAGGTTAACGATTTCGCTTCGGCTCTTGTAAGTCCTGCCGCCAATAGAGTATACTCGGAAACGAAGTTACAAACCAAGGGGTTTTTCGCGAAAGTTGACGTTCGGGGAGGGGAAACCGCGTTGCGGAAGCGCGCAACCCGAGGGTCGCTTTCCAGGTTAATTGTATGCCCTCCACGGTGGGGTTACCTGAGGAAAAGGCGGAGCTTGAGGCATTGTTTGCCTCGGGTATCTTCAGCAGAGCGCCAGGCCTGGCGCTGGTGCTCAGCTATGTTTGCACCAAGTATTTCGAAGGCCGATCCGACCAGATCAAAGAGTACAACATCGCCGTCGAAGCCCTGGGCCGCTCGCCCGATTTCGATCAGAAACGCGACTCCATCGTCAGGGTTGAAGCCTACCGTCTGCGGAAGCGCCTCGCCGAATATTATGAGGGAGAAGGTGCTTCTCATCGGATTCGCATAGCATTGCCGTCCGGTCAATACGTGCCCCAGTTTGTTGTGGTCGAACCTCAGCCGGTTACGCTGGCGGGCACTGGGACAGAGATTGTCTCGGTAACCCCGGCAGCCGAAGTGGCGTTGCTTGTAAAACCAAAGATCCTCGTAAATAAGGACTTGCTCGGGCGACCCCGTTTCCGGCCGGCACTCCTGTTCCTGGCCGGCCTTATCGTGGCGGGCTTCGTGACCTATCTTGTCATGCGGCCGCCTTTGCGTCCTGCCGCCGCAGCGCCCGGGATTGCTTTACCGGAAGGTGAGGAAATCCGCATCCTCGCCGGGACCTTCGCGGGTTCGTTTACCGATCAGCTCGGGCGCAACTGGGAACCGGATCGATATTTCACCGGCGGCTTGGTCTCCACCTCGCCCGGACACGTCGTCGATGGCACCCGCGATTCGATGATGTATCAGAGCTTTCGCGAAGGGGATTTTCAATATAACATCCCTCTCAAACCGGGCGTATACGAGTTGCACCTGCACTTCGCCGAAACCGTGTACGGGGAGCATAACCCCGGTGGAGGGGGCGAGACCAGCCGCCTCTTTCAGGTCGATGCGAACGACCGGCGCCTGCTCGATTATTTCGACGTCATCTCGGACGCGCACGGCTCGAGCCTCGCCGACGAGCGCGTCTTCAAGGATATCTCTCCTGCCGCCGACGGCAAGCTGCACTTGCGCTTCACTCACCGCGTCCGCGATGCTTTCGTCAACGCCATTGAGATCGTGCCCGGCATTCCGGGCCGGCTCCGGCCGATCCGCATCGCCATGCGGACCCAGGCCTACACCGACAGGAATGGCAATCTGTGGATGCCCGACCGCTATTACCGCGGCGGCCAACCCGTTTTGCGCACGCAGCTGGCCCGTGGCGCCGACGACCCGGAATTATATCGCGGCGAGCGTTTCGGCAATCTCACCTATGTCATCCCCGTGGCGCCCGGTTCCTATTCGATCACAATGAAATTCTCCGAAGCCTGGTTCGGGGCAGGCAAACCAGCGGGTGGCGGCGTCGGCAGCCGCCGCTTCGACGTTCTGGCGAATTCCCAGTTGCTGGCCCATAATTTCGATATTTTCAAAGAAGCGGGAGGTCCGGAGCGCGCGCTCGACCGCACCTTCCGCAATCTCCACCCGAATGCCCAGGGCAAGCTGGTCCTCTCGCTGGTGCCCGTCGACAACTATGCCTGCGTGAACGCGATCCAGGTGATTGACGAGGGCCGCTAGCCGTCTTCTTCCGCCTACTGACTCCTGGCTACTCCTCCCGCTACGCTACCATGGAGAACTGAAAAGGAATCTCCCCATGAAGCAACTCTTTCTCGCGTTGAGCATCTCCGTGTTGATGGC
>JBEKOZ010000027.1:0-16053 GCA_049521275.1 Bryobacteraceae bacterium
CCGGTCCATGAGGCGCAGGCGGCGGCGGATGAAACCGCCACCGTTCTCCTGGCGAGACATGAGAAAGGCAAGCAAGGCGAACAGGAAACGAGCATCCGCCGCGTATCCGTTCCCACTGCCCCGGGCAGCCCGGTTTTTCCGTTTGCGAACAGACAGTCCTCCGCCGCCGAACAGTACCGGATGATACGCACGCGTCTTGTCCAGAACCTCGATCCGCACAAGCTGATTCTGATTACGAGTCCGGATTCTGGCGACGGGAAAACCACCACGTCAATCAACGTCGCCGCAGCCCTGGCGATGAAGAACGACCTCAACGTCTTGATTCTGGATGCCGACCTCTGCGATTCCAGGATTGCCGGCGTGTTGAACATTCCCGTTTCGCCAGGCTTAAGCGAGGTGCTCCGCGGAACTCACAGCCTTCGCGATGCGATTGTCGGCGTGGAACAATTCCCCAATCTCTACGTGCTGCCGGCCGGCGCGCCAGCCGAGAATCGAACCGAGTTGCTCGATTCTTCGCGCTGGAAGACGATTTGCGAGGCGCTGCGAAGCCAGTTTGAATTCACGATGGTGGATTCGCCGCCCATCAATTCGGTGGCCGATTATCCGTTGATCGAACAGATTTGCGACGGTGTCATCGTGGTCATTCGGCAGGATCGGACGAACCGCGTCCGCGGCGAACATGCTCTGAAAGCCGTGCCGCGAGACAAGCTGCTTGGGGTGATTATGAACGGAGTGGAAGACTGGTTCCTGTTGAGGAACAATCATTTTCATTATTACGGATACTACAACTCCTACCATAGCAAAGGATCTGAGAAGGAGAACCCGAAGTAGCGGCGTGCGGGAATCTTCGTGACGTTTTCCTCCATCCGCCTTCCCCGCAATGCTCAACTATGGTTGCCCGGGTACATTCGGAGCCTTCGCGAGCGGCGCCGGCGGGACATGGGCGTTCACCGCGTGTGGCTTACCATCGCCGACCATTTCGAGCCCTTGCGCGGCGGAGTGAACCTTGAACGCGGTCTCAACCGCGTCGAAAAGTGGCGCCGGCGCTGGCCTGAGATTGCATCGCGGCATGCCGATTCAACAGGAAGACAACCGGTATATAGTTTTTTCTTCCCAGAAGAGGAGTATCGCCCAGTCCTGATGGACCCTCTGGCGGCGATGAAGGAGATGGGAATCGGCGATGTTGAAATTCACATCCATCACGACCGCGAAGGACAACAAAGTTTCGTCGATCGGATGGAGGGGTTCAAGGAGATTCTCTATGCGCGCCACGGCTTGCTGCGGAAGGAGCGTGGTCAAATTCGCTTTGGATTCATCCATGGGAGTTGGGCTCTGGACAACTCGTTACCAGGGGGGCAATACTGCGGTCTGAACAACGAATTAACCCTTCTTCGCGATCTCGGCTGCTACGCGGACTTCACTTTGCCCTCCGCGCCGTCGCTCGCGCAGGCGCGAATGGTAAATACGATCTATTGGGCGCAAGATGATCCGCTGCGTCCAAAATCTTACGATACTGGCTTGCCGTTAACACCGGGCGGCAGCTCGCGCGGAGACTTGTTGATGATCGCTGGTCCTCTCGCGTTGAATTGGGTGGAGCGGAGAGGAGTCCTTCCGCGCCTGGAGACGGGCGAACTTGCCGCACATAATCCTGTCACGCCGGAGCGGGTCCGTCTGTGGTTGGAGTTTGCGCCCAGGATCGGACACGACATGTTCATAAAGTTGTTTGCGCACGGTGCGCTTGAGGTGAACCTTACGCAACTGCTCTCGCGCGATTTGGATTTCGTGTTTCAATCGGTTCGGAGGGAATGTGAACGCCGCGGCGCGGAGTTGCACTTCGTCTCAGCCTGGGAAATGAAGCAGGCCGTGGATACCGCTGCGATGGCGCCCGATCGGGGATCAGCCGCGGCCGTTCATGACGCTCCAACATGGAACTAATAAAGAGCGAGGTGCGTGGAATCATCGCCGGAATTGGTGGTCTGCCCCACGATTTTGACGAGAGCGCGGACTTATATAGCGAACTGAAACTCGGCTCGTTTCAAGCCGTCGATATTCTGACGGCACTCGAAGAACGATACAATGTGACGATTCCGGATGCCCAATACACCGAAGCGAGATCGCTGGACGAATTGTCGCGGGTGATGGCGGCGCTCCTTGGAGAGCATGAGTTTCGTCCTTAGAATCAGGCGGGCGGAGACGCCGTTCTATGCCGCTCTCAAGCGGCTCGCGAAAGGCTTCGCTACCTTTGAGATTCCGGGATTGGTGATACTGGCACCGGTTTTGCGCGCCATCTCCTTTCTCGGCAGTTCGGCCGTCGCGGCGGGACGCCGCATCCTCGTCGCGCTGTACCGCGCTCCGCTGTTTCGGAGCCGCTGCGTCTCGGTCGGCAAAAACCTCTACCTGGAGCAATCGCCTTCGGTGAGCGGACACGCGCGAATCTCGATCGGCGACGACGTTTGTATTTCAGGAGATCTGGTGATCGTGAGCAGCCATGTCTTCGACGATCCGGAGGTGATCATTGGCAAGCGGGTGTTTATCGGCCATCAAGTGACGATTCATGCAAGCAAGCGGGTGACGATCGAGGATGGCGCTCTCATCTCGGCTCTGTGCTACATCGCCGACAGCGATGACCATCCCCACGATCGCGATCTTCGTGCCCGGGGGCTGCCCGCTCCGCCCGATGAAATTCGGCCGGTGCACATCGGGCGCGACGCCTGGCTTGGACGGGGCTGTTTCGTGTTGAAAGGCGTGACCATCGGGGAGGGCGCGATTGTTGGCGCCGGGAGCGTAGTTCGAAACGATGTGCCGCGGTTCAGCATCGCGGTCGGCAATCCGGCCCGCACCGTCATGCGCCTTCCATCATCGGAGTGAGCATGGCGTTGAACACCTTAAGATGAACACCCAAGTCATCGCTCGGAATTCCGGGTGGTATGGCCTCGAGACTGGAGTTGGGTTTGTCTCCGGGATTGCCACATCGATTGCAATCGCGCGCGTCCTCGGACCCGACAAACTCGGCCCTTTCGTTTATATCGCGTGGTTAGTAGGTGTTGCGGGATCTTTGGGCGGCCTTGGGATCCCTGCCGCGACGTGCAAATACATGGGCGAGTATCTGGGGCGCGGCGACCGGGCGACGGCGCGAGAAATCTTTTTTCTCACTCTGCGGCTCCAAATCATTTTCGCCATAGCCGTGACCGCCATCGCCATGGCCGTCATTTATGTGACGATAGACCGGTCCAAGCTGGCCTTTTCGATGACGCTTGCGGCGAGCCTTCTGCCGACCATGATCAACTGCATTCCCGCGCAGGCCAACGCAGCCACCGAGGACTTCGGCGCGAACGTCCCAGCTTCGCTCGCGGCGAGTTTCGTTTACACCGCTGGCGTCGTGCTGGTTCTGTACTTCGGATGGGAACTGACGGGGCTCGCGGTGGTGGTATTTGCCATGAAATGGGCGGATGTCGTGATCAGGTCGGTTCCAGTAGTCAGACGGTTTCGCCGCTGTCCTCGAGGAGCGTTGACGCGGGCTCTGCGCAGCCGCATTTTTGTGTTCTCCCGCCAAAACGTTACTTTATTGTTTCTTTCCACGATCGTTTGGGATCGCTCAGAAATGCTGTTTCTGCAATCCTACTCGGGTGCGCGTCAGTTGGCGTTTTATTCCGTGGTATTCAACATTACGGAGCGGCTGCGCAGTTTGCCGGCAGCGTTCGGATCCGTCCTCAGCCCGACAATTATGGCGCAGTTCGGGCGCGATCCGGCGAAACTCAACGCGATGGCGTCCAGCGCGATTCGATATCTCGGGCTTGTGGTCCTCCCCGTCAACCTGGGTATCGCCATGCTCAGCGCCCCGCTGATCGCGTTGCTATATGGGTCAAAATACCTGAGTGTGATTCCGCTGCTGGCAATCGCAGTTCTCCTGGCGATCCCGAAAGCGTTGCTCAGCCCACTGGAAGCTTTAATGGGCGCCACTGAGAATCAACATCTCATCGTCCGTTGGACCGTGGTGGTAGCGATCGTGAATGTGTCGCTTGACCTGCTTCTGATCCCAACTCGCGCGGCCATGGGCGCCGTGGTCGCAAACGGAGTCTCCCAGTTACTCATCACCGTGATCCTATTCACGCACGCCGTTCGGATATTTCATATCCCGCTGCCCGTTCTCGACCTGGCCAAAATCGTAGTCAGCGCTTCGGCAATGGCGTTCGCTATCTGGCTGACCGGATCGTTGGGATTGAGCCCCATTGCCGCCATCGTAGTCGGGACCGTAGTTGGCACCGCGGTATTCCTGTTCATGTTGCGAGCGACTCAGAGTCTGGATCGAAAGGATTTGGATCGAATGCACCAGATCGAGGGAAGCATCCCGTACGGTCTGGGGTCGTGGTTAAGTTGGGGCGTTGCACGCCTTGTTCCGGCAAGCCGCGCGTGATGCTTTCGGGTAGTTAATCTCCATGTTGCAGCGCGATATAGCCGATGATATTCCGGTCTTCCGCGTACCCGAATTTGATGCTGTCCGGTCCGCGGTGGGAGACTGCCGTGGCTTGAGAGTTCTGGACGCGGGCTGTGGCACAGGTCAGTTCTCAGCAGCTCTGAAACAAGCGGATTCCATTGCCGTCATGGATCTGTCCCTGAACGACCTGAAACAACGGGAATTCAGGAGTTCCGCTCAGGTGGTGTGCGGAAACGTAACCGCTATGCCCTTTCCGGCAAACTCGTTCGACGCAGCCATCTGCACCTCGGTGATATCGCATCTTCCTGGGCCGGAGCAGCGTAGAGCGTTGCTCATGGAACTGGCTCGTGTGTTGCGTCCCGGAGGCAAGCTGGTCATCACCACGATGCACTTTAACTTTCGATTTCAACGGAAAGGGACCCCGCAAGAGAGCTATGAGGATGGTGTTTACTATCGCAAGTATCTGGTAAATGAATTTCGCTCTGAATTGGCCGCGCACTTTGTGGTGACCGAGCTATGGGGCCTTTGGAATTACTTGCCTAAGACCTACCGGATTTATTTGGCTCTTGGGAAGCACGTGATTCCGTGGGAGCGGTTCGTTCGAACCAAACAGATTTCGCTCAAATACGGGAAATTCTTGTTGGCTATTTGCCGGAAGAAACCGGAATAGACGCGCTGAACGGTACTTTTCGCATGAATGGAAACCGGCTTTGCGTGGCTTTTGTCACTCACTTTTATCCCAGCGCCGCCGAACAGCAAAGGGGCTTGGCCATCCATCAGATGGTTCAGTCGCTATCCGCCATGGCTGATATCGAGGTTTTTTGTGTCAGCCCTGTTTATCCCAAAGTTGATTTCCTGGAGCCACGAAGGTATCTATACAGAAGATGCGTGGAAAAAGCGCCGTTCACGTCGCTGCCGGTTCACTTCATCCAATATCCCGCGTTTCCGCTGTTGAGCCGTCCTTTCAACGGATCGACTCTGGCTTCCCGATTGATACCGGAGCTGGCTCGGATGCGGTTCGATGTGATCGTGTCGTGTTTCGCCTACCCGGACGGCTTCGCCGCAGTGCTGGCGGGCGAGGAGCTTGGAATTCCGGTCATCGTTGAAACGCTTGGCTCCGACCTGCGCTGTGCCAAGAGTATGTGGGCACGCCGCCTTGTGAGGCGGGCGCTTGGCAAGGCTTCGCTGGTAACGGCGGTAAGTGCCGAACTGCGCGAGCGGGCGCTCGAGCTTGGCGTCGCACCCAATCGGGTACGAGTGATGCGTTGGGGTTGCGATGAAGGTGTCTTTCACCTGGCGGATCGGACGCTCGCCCGGACGCAGCTCAATATTCCTCAGGATGCCGAGTTGATCGTCTTCGTCGGCCGCCTGGTTGAGATTAAGGGACTTCGAGAACTATTTACCGCGCTGCCTGGTTTGGTTGCCGAGCGGCCCGCGGTTAAGCTCGCCTGCATCGGGGAGGGGCCGATGGAACAGGAACTCCGTTCCCGCGCCTTGAAAAGCGGCGTCGCCGACCGGACCATTTTCGTGGGATCTCTGGACCCCCACGGAGTTGCGCACTGGTTAGCCGCGTCCAATCTATTGTGCCTGCCCAGTCATTCGGAGGGTTTGCCTAGCGTGGTGCTTGAAGCTTTCGCGTGTGGGCGTCCGGTGGTGGCTTCCGCGGTCGGCGGAATTCCCGAGGTTGTGGATCCTTCGTGCGGCATTCTTACATTCCCCAAGGACCCTGTCAGCCTCTCTCGTGCTTTGTCGGACTGTTTGAGTCAGGAGTGGGATGCGAAACTTATATCGGGCCGGTTCAATCGCACTTGGCGGGATGTTGCCCGAGACACTTACAACGCCTGCCTGGAAGTCCTGCGGGAAAGCGGAAATTCCGCAGCGGCCTTTCCCGCATGGGATCAAACTGACTCTCTTCGAGCGCTAACCTCGATCCCCTCCGAAGACTCCGCGGCGCCCTGTCAATGAACTCTGAAAAGATACTTCTGATCTCGTATCACTTTCCGCCCGGCGGCGGCGTTCACGTGCATCGAGCCGTCAGCCTGGCAAAGTACCTTCCACAAAACGGCTTCGAAGTTCACGTTCTGACTCCCCGAAATCCCGCGGTTCCGCACTTGGACCCATCGATGCTCGCGGAGATTCCGGCGGACTGTCGCATCCATCACGAATGGACGTTGGAACCCCCGTTTCGGCTTCGCAAGAAATTGTGGGCGCGATTAACGGCAAGCGGCGGAGCAGAGCGTGGCGTGGAAGCAAAATCGCCTTTCGGGTTGGTCAGATCGACCGCCGCGAGGGGATTGATGCGTCTCCTCTCTCCAGATCCTCAGGTGCTTTGGCGTCCTTTTGCATTTCGCGGTGCCGCGAGATTGATTGAAAGGGAAAACATCGGCACGGTTTGGGTGACCGCCCCTCCATTCTCCACGTTCTCAGTCGGTAATGCACTGAAAAGTCGCTATCCCCATGTTCGCTTAATCAGCGACTTTCGAGACGAATGGCTCCAGTATTACGTGAACCAATTCTCGTTCAAAGGCAATGACTATATTAAGGCTCAGGCAAGCGAGATTGAAAGACGGACCGTGGAGCTTTCGGATCTCGTTGTAACAGTCACTCCGGCGACACACGAGGTGATGCGGTCCCGCTACCCCGATGAGCCGGATTCAAAATTCGGCATGATTCCCAACGGGTATGATGGCTCCGCATTTGAATTTTCTCGGCCCAGCCCTCACGGCACTGGAAAGATCGTCGTCAGCCATGTGGGAACTCTCTACGGCACAACCTCCCCGCAGGCTTACCTCGACGCGATGGACCGGCTTCCCAGCGAGGTTCAATCCAGATTTGAAACGCGATTCATAGGACGGGTGGCCGAAGAGTTCGACTCGAAAATGCTGGAAAACCGGAAGAGTTCCATTAAGGTCACCGGCTTTATTCCGCATGACCAGGCCTTGCGACAAATGGCGGAATCAGATTATCTCCTCTTAAGCTGCAGAGACAGGCTGACCGTTCCAGGAAAGCTGTATGAGTATCTCGCGGCGAAAAAGCCGATCATTGGCCTGGTGCTGCCACAAAGCGACGCCTGTAAGATACTTTCGAAATCAGGCACGGCTTGGATAGCGGACCAGGCTGATGTCGACGGGATTGCGAAGATCCTCCTCGATGCAGCGGATCTTGGCTCGGGCGATCCAATCAGCGCCGGCCTGCAGCCGAACCATGACTTTATCCGCAGGTTCGAGCGGTCGGCCCTGGCTGCGGACTATGCTGAATTAATCCGAGCCCCTGGAGTCCGCTCCAGAACCGATGCGGCAAGCCGAATTCAAGGGCTGCGACAAGATTGCGAAGAGTCCGTGACCGGGATTTGATCCTCTTGACTGATGTCTACCTGCCTAAACTTCGAATTCGCGGCTGATTCCTGTCCCTGGTCCCCTCCTCGCGCCAAGGTTTTAGTAACCGGTGCCACCGGTTTCCTCGGCCCGGCACTTGTAAGGCGGCTCCTGGCCCACGGCTACCGCGGGATTCGGTGCTTTGTCAGACCCGGAGCGGATCGAACCCGCCTCGAAAAGGTAGAGTCTGAATTTCCGGACGCAACGCTCGAATACAGTGTTGGCGAGTTGACCTCGGAGGCGGATGTAGCTCAGGCCTTGAACGGCATCAATATTATTTTCCACTTGGCCGCAGGCATGCGAGGAAGCCCTGCGGACATCTTTTGGGATTCAGTGATATGCTCCAATCGGATGCTGAGTGTCATCAAGGCATCCAGATCGCTGCGCATTGTACTGGTTAGTTCTTTTGGCGTTTACGGCGTCGCCCAAAGTCCGCGCCGCTCCCTGGTGGATGAGAACACCCCTCTGGAGCCGTTTCCCGAACAACGCGATCCATATTCTTACGGAAAATGGAGGCAGGAATCGCAGTTTCGCGAACATCAGCAGCGCCTTGGCTTTGAGCTTGTCGTCGTACGTCCTGGCGTTGTTTACGGACCTGGGGGCGGCCGCCTCTCAACACGCGTAGGATTGAACCTCGCAGGTCTCTTTCTTCATTGCGGTCACGGCAATATTCTCCCGCTGACCTACGTCGACAATTGCGCCGAAGCGATCGTGATTGCAGGGAGCCACCCAGCCGCGGCAGGCGAGTCTTATAACGTGCACGACGATGACCTTCCCACTGCGCGATCATACCTGAAGCAGTACAAGCTTTATGTCCGGCGCATCCCATCGTTCCCATTACCCTATTTCGCGATTATCGGATTGTCCCACCTGATCAAGAAGTATCATCGATTCTCTAAAGGCCAATTACCCTCAATCCTGACTCCACATAAGAGCGCATCGCTTTGGAAAGGCAATCGATTCAGCAACGACAAGCTCAAGTCCCTCGGATGGCGGCCTTTGGTCGCTACACAGGAAGGGCTGCGACGAACCTTTCAGTCCTTCGCGGAGGAAGATCGGCTGAATGAAGCCAGACGATGAGTTTCCTGCTCTATCTCATCCTGATCGCGCTGACCTACATCCGGGTATTCGACGCGTTCGCGCCAGAGTTGCTCCGCTATCGCCCGATGCTGGTGCTGTCGATCGCCGCCTTAATTGCCGCGTTCATTCGCCTTGCGGTCAACAGGGAGGTAGCCGCGGCTCCGAGGCACTTCTTCATTCTCATCGGACTGATCTGCAGTATCGCGCTGTCCATAAGTGCCAACGGCTGGCTGGGAGGAGGCGCGGCCGCCGTGTTGGACTTTGCCCCAACAGCGGCATTATTCCTCCTGACTTTGCTGAATCTCACTTCGATCTCCCGGCTTCGCACGACGTGTGCCGTTATTGTGATTTCGATGCTGGTTGACGTGGCCGGCAGCGTGGCCGGATATCACTTTGGTTTCCTGGGCCACCGCCTTCTCGTGTTCCAGAGCACGATCCGAGGGGACGACGAGGATATGGTGACCGAAGACGAACAGGAGGCCGGCACCGAGGAGCCCGGCTCGGACGATACAATTGAGGACCCATTGATCCGGATACGAGGCCTCGGAATGCTTTCCGATCCGAATGATCTGGCACAAGCAATCGTGATGGTCCTCCCCCTCGTGTGCCTGGCATGGACCAGCGGCAGCCGTCTCCGCAACCTGGTTGTGGCGATCCTGCCCGCATCCTTTTTTCTTTACGCAATTTACTTGACTCACTCTCGAGGGGCTCTCATTGGCCTGATCGCCGTGATTTTCGTTGGTCTTCGAAAGTCCCTGGGGGCGATTCGGACATTGGCCTTAGTCGGTCTCCTGGTCGCTTTCGCGATCGTTACGAACCTCGCGGGTGGGCGCGCGTACTCCGTTACGGAATCTTCCGCTGGAGATCGGCTGGAATTGTGGGGCATCGGTCTGAGTATGTTTCGAACGCACCCGTGGTTTGGTATCGGATACGGAAAATTTATTGAGAATTCGGGCGAATATGGACTGACTGCTCACAACTCTTTCGTTCTCTGCCTCGCCGAGTTGGGATTGATGGGGACCTTCTTCTGGCTGGCCTTGATCGTGACCGCCGGTCGGGACTTGTTCTTGACGGAAAGCTCCAGCGTCGTCGAGGGATCCGAGGAAACTCAACGGCTCCTCACCGTCCTGGAGGCTTCGTTGTTTGGATTTCTGGCGTGCGCGCTGTTTCTGTCCCGCACGTACTCGCCTCATTTGTTCCTCCTGCTCGGACTTTGCATCAGCGCGTGTTATTGCGCCTGGGAGAATGAAGAATCTCCGCGTTCTCTCGCCTGGATTCCGCAATCGGCAGCGGCGCTGGCGGTGGGCATTCTCCTTGTCTATGCCGTGATTCGCTTTAAGCACGCGCTCGGCACCTGACTTATGCATGAGGATTACAATAGAGGGCCCGGGATAACTCTCTCGTCCCCTCGGACGTTTGGGTTCGTCTGGACGGCTCTACTGCTTTTGTATGGAGTTGCTCCCCTGCGTCACGGCGCGCACGTTCGGATATTCGCGCTTGCAAGCGCGGCTCTGCTGGCGCTAATCTCGCTTTTCCTGCCAGGGCTGTTGCAACAACCGAATCGCTTATGGGCGCGGGTTGCAACCGTTCTGCACGGCATTACGAATCCAATGATCATGGGCGTGCTGTTCTTCTGCTTTTTTGTGCCTCTGGGAGTGCTCTACCGTTTCCGAAAGAAGGATGCCATGCACCTCCCGCGAGACCGGAACGCATCCTCATACTGGATTAAAAGGGAACCGCCCGGTCCAGCGCCGGAGAGCATGATGAACCAATTCTGACATACCGATGACGATTGAGGTCCCACGATTGTGTCGTTCTTACGAGAACTCTGGAACTATACGCGAGCCAGGAAGAAGTTCTGGCTGTTGCCGATGCTGATTACTCTCCTGTTTTTTGGCATCCTCCTCATTGTCGGGCAGAGCTCTGCGATCGCGCCCTTCATCTATACGCTGTTCTAGCTCCTTGCATATCCTCGGCATTTCCGCGTTCTACCACGACAGCGCGGCGGCTCTCGTATCCGACGGGAAGATTGTTGCCGCCGCGCAGGAAGAGCGATTCACCCGCAAGAAGCACGATTCCGGGTTTCCGCGAAACGCCGTCGATTACTGCCTGAAAGCCGGAAAGGTTTCTCATTCCGGTCCGGATCATGTCGTTTTCTATGACAAGCCGTGGCTGAAATTTGAGCGGCTTGCCGAAACCTATCTCGCGCACTCGCCCGCTGGTTTCCGGTCGTTCCTGGTGGCAATGCCGGTATGGATTCGCGAAAAGCTGTTTCAACGCTCCTTGCTCGTCAGAGAGTTGACGAAGCTCTCCCCGGAGGCGGATTGGGACAGGAAGATTCTGTTCACGGAACATCACATGAGCCACGCGGCTAGCGCCTTCTACCCATCCTCGTTCGAGCAGGCGGCTGTGCTGACCATGGATGGCGTCGGGGAGTGGGCCACGACTTCGGTAGCCGTGGGACGGTACAGCAATCTCGAAATCATCAAAGAACTGCATTTTCCCCATTCGCTAGGTCTTCTTTACTCTGCGTTCACGTATTACCTGGGTTTCAAAGTCAATTCGGGAGAGTACAAATTAATGGGCCTGGCTCCTTACGGGCGGCCGAAATATGTGGACCTCATTCTTGAAAACCTGATGGATCTGAAGCCGGATGGATCGTTCCAACTAAATCTGTCCTATTTCGCCTATTGCACCGGGCTCACGATGACTAACGAACGATTCGACAAACTATTTGGGCTTCCGGTGCGCAAGCCTGACGAGGCGCTCACTCAGCAACATATGGATATCGCGGCTTCGATCCAGGCAGTCCTGGAGGAGGTCGTGTTGAGGATGACCCGCTCAATGGCGCAGGAAACCGGCATGCGGAACCTGTGTTTGGCGGGTGGATGCGCATTAAACTGTGTGGCAAATGGAAAAATCCTCCGCGACGGGAAGTTCGATGGGATCTGGATTCAACCGGCTTCCGGAGACGCCGGAGGCGCGCTGGGCGCGGCGCTAGCCGTGTATCACATGCACGCCAAAGGCGCGCGCATCGTCGACGGTAAACGAGATGGAATGGCAGGCGCCTTTCTTGGCCCCGAGTTCTCCCAGGTGGAAATCGAACATCGCCTCGAAGCATCCGGCGCGGTTTTCGAATCTCTCTCGGAAGAGTGTCTACTTGGAGAATGTGCGCGCCTTCTGGAGGCTGGGGAGGCGGTCGGCTGGTTCCAGGGCCGGATGGAGTTCGGCCCGCGCGCTTTGGGCGCGCGATCGATTTTGGGAGATGCCCGATCTCCGAAGATGCAGTCTATTTTGAATCTAAAAGTCAAATATCGGGAATCCTTCCGGCCCTTCGCCCCCTCCGTGCTGCGAGAAGACGCAAGCGAATGGTTCGATCTGAACTGCGATAGCCCATATATGCTGCTGGTGGCGGGAGTCGCTCTATCCAGGCAGATTCCGATGACCTCGGAACAGGAGGTGCTGTTCGGCATCGATAAACTGAATGTGGCTCGCTCTTCGATTCCCGCCGTGACACACGTTGACTATTCGGCGCGCGTGCAGACCGTACATGATGAGACAAACCCCCGATATGCAAAACTCTTACGGGCGTTTAAAGAGCGCACCGGATGTCCTGTGCTGGTAAGCACCAGCTTCAACGTGCGCGGAGAGCCGATTGTAGGGACGCCCGAGGATGCGTTCCGCTGTTTCATGGGAACCGGAATAGACGCACTGGCAATCGGCAACTGTCTTTTGCGCAAGAGCGCTCAGTCTCCTCATCGTTTGAGCAACTACGCTTCGTCAGTGGAGCCAGATTGACGCAGTCAAATCCCGGTCCGGCAATCAGGTCGCGGAGACCCGTTTTAAACGGTCTTCTGATACTCTTTGGAATTTTCCTGGCACTCATCATGATCGAAATTGGCATGCGAGTCGCTCGCGTGCCTGTCACATCGTTCGACGACCGGCCGTTCCGCAAGTCCGCTTGGTCCCTTCGGCCCAACTCGAGTATGGAATCCTATGTCGGCGTCCCGATCAGGATTAACAACCTCGGCTTTCGGGGTCCGGATACGACACTCGTCAAGCCTCCCGGAGTGTTTCGGATCATCGGCGTGGGCGACTCGATCACTTTCGGTTACGGCGTGCGATACGACAATACCTTTTTGCATGTCCTGGAAGCCAATTTGAATGCTCAAGAAAAGCCGGGCCGTCACTATGAGGTGATCAACGCCGGAGTTGCCGCGACGGGCCTCGAATATTACACGCATTTTATCGAAAATACCGCGCCCTCCTTGGAGCCGGACCTGATTGTGGTGTGCATGGCGCTGAACGATATCGACCCTGATATCGACCCCGAACCCAAAGAACCCCGATCCCAAATCGGCGTTTTTCGTTCCGTCAACGGATACT
Organism: Bryobacteraceae bacterium; assembly: GCA_049521275.1. Lineage (GTDB taxonomy): Bacteria > Acidobacteriota > Terriglobia > Bryobacterales > Bryobacteraceae > Palsa-187. Next base: position 13,276 of record JBEKOZ010000027.1, read on the forward strand.
TTCTCACTCATTCGTATCTCTACAACACTTCCTACTCGGGCGCGAAATCCCTGTTGTTCAAGCTGAACATCCTCAAACTCAAAGACAACGAGGGATTCGGCTTTCTAGCCCTGGACCCGCCGTCGCCTCCCCAGGATAAGGCCCGGGAAGGGGTGAAGCGATATCTCACCCGGATCGCTGCCTTCACCAGATCGCATCATCAGCGCCTCGGGATCGTTGTGTTCCCGCTGGAGCCTCAATTATCGGAAAGAGCCCTGGCTCTTTACGCCCGGAAATTGCATCTCGAGCTGAGCCCTGATGTGATGAAAGGACAGCCGCAGGGCTGGGTCGAACAAATCGGCGTGGAGATCAATGTGCCCGTGCTCGACCTGCTTCCCGCGATGCGCCGGGGAGATGACGGCGAGCTCTTTCTGCGCAATCGCTCTATCAGCGTCGATCCAACTCATCCCTCCGCCCGTGGACATCGGCTGGTGGGCGAGGAGATGGCCCGCTGGCTGGAGAACGCCGGGCAGTTGTAAAGGCTCAGGCTGCTATGACCATTCGTGCCGGTGGCGTGCTATTGGCGGTATTTTCTACGATTGCGGTCGCCTGGTATCTCAGCGCGCAGCGGCCCCGGACGGCTGTTCAGGTTACTTCCCGGAGCGCGAGAGGGATTCGAGCGGCCGCTCCTCGCTTGGATGCATGGCGGATCCTCGGTCCGGGCGGAGGCGGCGCCCAATATCATCCCACGGTCAGTCCCCACGATTCCGCTCTCGTCTTCGTCGCTTGCGACATGGGTGGAGACTATGTATCGACCGATGGCGGCAACACCTGGAGGATGTTTAACCTGGGTTCGCAGCTGAAGGGTTTTTATTTCGACCCGTCGGACGCGAACACGGTCTATGCGCTCGCCGGTGAATTGTGGCGCAGCGAAGACAAGGGCAAGAGTTGGAGTTTGGTCTATCCGAGGCCCGAAGACGTTGTCGAGATCCGCTACACCGACGATGAAGCCATGCGGCTGATCCTGACAAGGCTGGGCGTTGTCGGGATGCCCACGGCTTTAGACATCGATCCAAGTGACTCGAATGTGATGTATGGGTCCTTCGGAAGCTCACTGCTCCTGTCCACGGATCGTGGGGCCCACTGGCGGGAACTTGGAAATTTCCCGGTGGGATCAGCGCTCAAGTTGTATATCGATCGCAAATCCCCGCGCGGCCGGCGCACGGTTTATGCAATTACGAATGACCGGGTATGCGTGTATGAAAATGGCGAATTTCGCGCCTTGCCTGCTGTGGCGGATGCGTGGTTTCTGGGCGCCGCGGCTGCCGCGTCACCCGTCACGGGAAAGCCTGTAATCTACGTGATTCTTGAGCATAGATATGAAGGCTCGCGCCCGAATGTATCGGGCGGTCTGCTCCGGTCAAACGACGGTGGGTACTCGTGGAGCCCTGCTGACATACCGATGGTTGCGAACGCATTCGACATTTGGAAGCTCCCGAATTACAGTGCTGTGGAAGTCGCCGACAATAATCCCGACCGCGTTTATCTCTCCTACAGTGGATTGCGCCAATCTCGGGGTGGTCCGAACTATTTCGGATTGGCGAAGTCCGTTGATGGCGGCGCCACATGGACCTTTCCGTGGAAGGAGGCCGGAAGACCGGCTTCGAACATTTCTGATGCATGGGTGTCCAGGTATTTCGGACCCTACTGGGGCGAAAACCCCATTGGGATTGGCGTTGCGGCAAGCCCCGGGCTGGTTTATACAACCGATCTTGGGCGCACGATGCGCAGCACTGACGATGGCGCTACCTGGCACGCGGTGTACTCGAAAACGATCGATGACGGGTCCTATACAACGACAGGGTTGGACGTGACCGCCGAAATGGGGCTCTTCTTCGATCCATTCGATCACAATCGGATCTTCCTGGCTCAGCACGACATCGGCCTGTTCCGCAGCGACAATGGGGGGGACGGTTGGGTGAGCAGCAATACGGGAATTGAAAGGAGCTGGCTGAACACCGCTTACTCTATGGCCTTCGATCCCGCGGTGCGAGGCAAAATGTGGGCGGCGGTCAGTGGGAAGCACGGCATCCCAAGATGGCTGGACGTCGCAAAAGGCGTCACCGGATTCTCGGGGGGCATCGTGGTCAGCGTAGATGGAGGGTTGAGCTGGCGGAAATCGAACAGCGGCATGCCGGAGATGGCGGCCACGGACGTGCTGCTGGATCCCGAAAGTCCGGTCGATCAGCGCGTTCTCTACGCTGCGGGCTACGGAGCGGGATTTTTCAAGTCCACGGACGGCGGACGGTCATGGTCGCGCAAAAGCTCCGGGATTCCGGGGAGCAATCCGACGGCATGGCGGATCGTTCGCGATCCCCGCGGTGTTCTGTATGGCATTATCGCAAGGCATTCTATTAGCGGAACGTACGGCACACCGAGCGATGGTGCGCTCTATCGCTCCTCTGACCAGGCCGAGAACTGGACCAGGCTCGAATTGCCGGAAGGTGTCAACGGTCCCATGGGACTCAGCATAGACCCGCGAGACGCCAGCCGCCTCTACCTTGCCTGCTGGCCGCGCGGCAACCAGTACAACGCCGGCGAACAAGGAGGAGTGTACCTCTCTTCCGATGCTGGCCGAACCTGGAGGTTGTTACTTTCGACAAACCAATATATCTGGGACGCGAGTGTCGATCCGGCCCACCCCGATCTTGTAGACGCCGCGGGGTGGCAGTCTTCGATTTGGAAATCAACGGACCGGGGCGAAACCTGGAATCGCCTCCGTGGCTACAACTACTCACG
>JBEKOZ010000028.1:0-15776 GCA_049521275.1 Bryobacteraceae bacterium
ACCGGCGCTACTGCAGCCAGGCGCGGCAAGTTCGAACTGGCCGACGGAGGCACGCTGTTCCTCGACGAAGTGGGCGACCTCCACGCAGCCTCCCAGGCAAAACTGCTCCGCGTTTTGCAGGAAGGCGAGTTCCACCGCGTGGGCGGCGAGCAGGCGATCAAGGTCTCGGTGCGCGTGATCTCGGCCACCAATCGCGATCTGCTCGAACTGGTCGCGCAACAGAAATTCAGGGAGGATTTGTACTATCGCCTCTGTGTGGTCCCTGTACGCGTCCCTGCCCTGCGCGAACGCCGCGAAGATGTCCGCTCGCTCGCCGAATATTTCCTAGCCGATTTCTGCGCCCGCAATAATTTCAAACCTAAGTCCATCGATCGCGAGGTCACCGGCCAGCTAGAGGATCATCACTGGCCCGGAAACATCCGTGAACTGCGCAATACGGTCGAGCGCATGGCTATCCTGACCAAAGGCGACGTCCTGACCGCCGAATCGATTCCCATAGAGATCCGCCTGGCCCGCGGCGCGCCGGCGCCCAAGGGAAATTTGCGCGAAGCCAAAGAATCCGCCGAGCGCGAACACATCCTCCGCGCGCTCGACGAAGCCAAATGGAACGTCTCAAGCGCCGCAAGAGCCCTAGGCATGGAGCGCACCAACCTCCATAAACGAATCCGAGCCCTAGGCCTAGCCCGAGAAAGACAATAACTCCTCTCAGCTAATTTTTCGTCTTTTGTGGCGCGCGCACTCGTGCGTGCCGCGTCGCCACTCGTGGCGAGGCCCGGTCCGAAAAAGCTGAAATTATGGCCACTTAAGCCTACCCTGAGCACACATTATGGTCATTTAAGCCCCTCTAACGGAGCATCCCGACACCAATTTGGCCATGCAAGCCCTGATCCGGACGCGCCACATCGCCTCCTCCGAACCACACCCGCACCCCGTCCGGAAGCACCTCGACCGAAGGATCGCAGATGACCGCCTTGTCCCAAGCCTCGGTGCCCTCAATGACCAGAGCCTCGCGCGACCAGTGAACGCCATCTGTTGATTTCACAAGCCCAATCCGGCGTTTTTCCCCCCGCGCGCGACCCGTGTAAAGCATCCAATACCACCCTCCGGACGACCAAACCGCCGGCTCTCCCAGGCCCATCTCATCGAAAGCGCCGGGCACGCCCAACTCCATGATTGGATTGGAGATCAGCTTCTCCCAAACCAACCCGTCGCGCGATCGCGCGACCCCCAGCCGCTGCCGCCGCGCACGGTCCATGCCCAGGTAATAAAGATACAGTTCCCCATTGCGTTCAATCACATAGGGATCGGCAACCCCCCTTTCATCCCAACTCCCGCGCGGACCGGTCTTGAGCACGATCGAGCCGTCCAGCGCAATCTGGACGGGAAAACCCGTTTGATACCAATAAAGAACGCGGTCCCCGCGCACCAGCGCCGAGCCGTTCCCGGCGTCGGGCGACCGAATCTCCCCCCGCTTTGTCCAATGAAGTCCGTCACTTGACGCCGCGAGGCCAGTGCTCCAGGTGTGGCCGTCGTAGCCCGAATAATAGTTCAGGTATTCTCCGTGAAACCACACTACCGACGGATTCAGCACGTCGCTCAAATCTCCTTTGGAAAGAATAGGTTCCGCTGCTGCTTCCCAATGAAACGGACCCTTCGGTCCGGCGGCCTCGGGCGGAGGCAGCTTGAAATTCGCATACTTTCCGCAGGAGCACGAGATAAGTGCAAACAGAATGAAGAGGTTGCGGCTCAAACCGGAATCCTGATCTGCAAGCTCGCGCCCTGCCCCGGCTTCGATTCGAGCTGCATCTCCCCGCCCAGCATCCGGACGCGGCGCTTGATGCTGACGGGGCCTAACCTCAATAGTTCCAACTCATCCAGGTTGAAGGAGCCGCTGAACGGAAATCCGCCACCGTTATCTTCGGCCGAAATTTCCAGCCTCTGTTCGCGCTTATTGATGGAGACGGCCAGTCGCGACGCGCCGGAATGTTTGTAGATGTTATTGAGCGTTTCGCGCACTATTTGCAACAGTTCCAGCGAAACTTCGGTTTCCGCCGGATCGTGAAAATCGCCAGCGGAAAAGGTGGAGGAAATGCCTGTTTCGCGCTGAAACTGTTCCACCATGCGGCTTAACGACGCGCTCAGGCTGACGCCCTCCTCGTCGGGACGCATGCTGCGCACAAATCCCCGCAATTCACCCACTTGCGTGCGGCACAAATCCTGCAACTGGCGCAATTCGTCGGCGGCGGCGGCCACATCGCGGGACAGCAGTTTCTTGATCACCTCCAGGCGCATCTGGAAACTGATGAAACTTTGCAGCGGACCATCGTGAAAATCATGCGCCATGCGCTGCCGCTCCGCTTCGCGCGCGCCTTGTGCCTGGCTGCGGATGATGACGTTATGGCGCAAGGTGTTGGACATGCGCTGGTCGACGTAGCGTTTATAAAATGAAAGAGATATCGCAGCCGTACCCATCCCGACCGCGGTCCAGACCAGCGACATCTCCTCGGGAGGAGTGAACAGCAGCGCGTCGACCAGCACGACCAACGCGACCATGGTCACGCGCGACATCTCCTGGAGCAGGACCGCCGAAACAAACAGGTAAGACGCATCGAGCGCCGAGAGCCAGCCCGCGGGCGCGCTGCCGGTCCAGCCGCCGGGAGCGAGGTAAGTCCAGAATCCGAAGAAAGCGGCATCGATCACCAGGCTGAGGTTGTTGCGCCAGGTGGAGTCGTAGCGAACCTCGACCATCGCGCCGACGGCATAAACCAGGTAGGCGGCGAGCAGCGCGACAACCCAGGTGAGGCGCCAGCCCGAGGCCCGTACGTAAGCAAGCAAACACGCCCCGGCCAGCACCGCGCGCGCAATGCGGAGGGCGAACCGCCCCCGGTAAGGAACCATAAAATTAGCGCCGATACAAATATAAACGGTGGCTGCGTCCTTCGCCGTCGTCGTCGATATCCTGGATTTTATCGGGCTTCCAGGCGGAAAATTCGAAGTCGTGCGCCACGATGCGCGTGCCCTTTTTCAATTGTTTTTCAAGGATCGGCGCGACCTTGTCGTTGGACATGGGCAGCAGATAAACGGTGACCAGATCGGCGTCGGAATAGTCCTGAAGCATCAGGTCGCCGTGAATGATGCGCGCGGAGGCGGTGAGCCCCAGCTTTGTGATGCGGTCTGAGCTCTGCTTCCACAGGCTGTCGTCGAACTCCACGCCGACCGCGTTGGCTTTAAATTTTCTGGCGGCCATGATGACGATGCGGCCGTCGCCGGAGCCGAGGTCGTACACCTTTTCGCCGGGTTTGACTTCGCCGAAGCGGAGCATTTTTTCGACAATCGATTCAGGAGTGGGGTAATAGGGAGCGAGTTTTTCGGGTTTATTTTGGGCTAGAAGAGGGAGCGCGAGAATGGATAGGAGTATTGGCCGCATCAAGGTTCAATATAGCGTATCTCGGGTGGTTCGTTGACGTGTGTTCGCATACATGCGCACATCAAATGTGCCGCCGGTGGACCTGATCTTCTACAAGGAGGAGGGGAGAGTTCCGATGCTTGAGTGGCTCGAGAAACTTCCTCCCAAGGCACTGGACAAGTGTGTTGCGTACTTGGGACAACTCGAGCTGATGGGCCACGAGCTTCGCCGCCCGCTTGCCGATTTTCTTGGAGACAGTATTTATGAACTGCGCCCGTCGTACCAGGGCGTCCACTATCGCATTTTGTATTTCTTCTCGGGCAAGAATGTGGTTGTGGTTTCTCACGGGTTGAAGAAAGAAGGCGGGATTCCGGCGGTTGAGATCAGGCGGGCAATCGAACGAAAAAGGAAGTTCGAGTCCGATCCGAAGGCGCATACTTTCAAGCGGTAAACACACATGGAAACCAAGAAACGATTTCAGTCCGAAGCGCTCCAAGTTGTCTATGAGAAGATCGTCGGCGACGATCCGCGGCGGCAAGCCGATTTTGAACAGGAAGTCATTCACGTTGAAGCAGCTCAATTGATTTACGACATGAGGACAAAGGCGGGTCTCAGCCAGAGGGAGCTCGCCAAGCGGGTTGGGACCACGGCTTCCGTGATCTGCCGGCTTGAGGACGCTGATTACGACGGACATACGCTGGCAATGGTGCGCAGGATCGCCGCTGCGTTGAATCGGCGCCTGGAGCTTCGCGCGGTTCCGATCAAGGGCTCGGCGAGGGGGCGAACGGCGGTGAAGGCGAATCGCTGAACGTGGTCAGGGCGGCTCCAGTGTCGGAAACCGCTCCCTGCGGTCACGGCTCGGAAGCTTGTGTTATTCGCAGTGCAGTGCGGTCAGCGGGTCTACTTGAGATGCGCGGCGGGCGGGCCAGTAGGCGGCGGCTGCGGCGGTTACCGAGAGGAGTATTGTCGCCGATGCCAGGATCGTGAGATCGCGCGCGTGGACGCCGAAGAGGCGGCTTTCGATTACTCGTGTGGCGGCGAGAGCTAGGGGAATGCCGACACCAAGGCCGAGCCCGAGAATCCACACGAGCTCGCGCATCACCATCGAGCGGATTTTTCCGGGCGCGGCGCCGAGCGCCATGCGGATGCCGATTTCGCGCGTGCGCCGGGCGACGTTGTAGGCCATGACGCCGTATAAACCAAGCATGGCGAGCGTGGTGGCGAGGGCGGCGAAAGCTGCCGCGAGGCGCATGATGAGCTCGTCGGACTTGATGTTGAAGTGCACCTGTTCTTCGAGCGTGCGCATGTCTTCAAGAGGAACGTCGGCGTCAATCGAGCGCATCACTTGCCGGATCTGCGGCACGATCTGCTGCGGAGGCAGATCCGAGCGCACGTAAAAAGAGATCCCGCCGAGTTTGTCGTCCTGCCGCCAGGGCCGGTAGAACACGGGCGGAGGCTGCTGGCGGACGCTCGAATAGTGGCTGTCCTTCACGATGCCGACGATCTCGGTATCGAGATTCCCGTCCTTGCCGAAGCCGATGCGATGGCCGATGGGGTTCTGGCCGTTAAAGATTTGCTTCACGAAGGTTTCGTTCACGACCACGATTTTGGGCGACGTGGCCGTGTCCGTTTCCCGGATATCGCGTCCGGCGAGGAGCGGAATACCGGCCTTCTCAAAAAAGCCCGGACCCACTTCGTCGAACTTCGTATTGGGACGCTGGGCGCCGGCGGCCATGCCTTCCATGCTGAAGCTGGTGCCCCAGTTGCTGTTGCCGATGAGAGGCACCGAGGAACCGACGGCGCTGCGTACTCCGGGAATGGCGGCGAGCGCGGCTTCGGCTCGCTCGAAGACGGCTTGGGACTGCGCCGGGGTGTAGCCGTTCCACTGCGGCGTGATGCGAAAGCCGACGATATTGGCGGTGCGAATTCCGAGATTCACCTGCAACAGGTTCACCAGGCTTTTGAGGAACAGTCCGGTGGGCACGAGGAGGACAATCGAGACGGTGAGCTGGGTGCAGACGAGCGCCTTGCGCAGCCGCGCCGATCCGCGCGAGGACGAGGCTTTCCCCGATTCGTCGCTGAGCGTCGCCCCCAGGGTGGTGCGGGCCGCATCCCAGGCCGGATAGAGTCCGAACAAAACGCCGGTCGCGAGCGAAAGGCCCAGGCTGAACCACAGGACCGTCCAGTTGAGACTGGCGGCGTTGAAAAAGTTGGCATCGCCGCCCCAGGAAGCCAGGAGCATTTTGAGAGAGAGGATGGCGATGGCGATCCCGGCGACTCCGCCGGCGACCGCGAGCAAAAGAGCTTCGGTGAGAAACTGGGCCATCAGTTCCCAGCGGCTGGCGCCGATGGCGGCGCGAATGGCCAGCTCTTTTCGGCGTTCGACGGAACGGGCCAGCAGGAGATTCGCCGCGTTCGCCATGGCGATGAGCAATACCAGGCCTGTTGCTAGCAGCAGGATGTTGAGGGCGGAGCGATAATCTTCTCGGAACTCACTGTTGCCCTGGCGGCCGGCCTTTAATGACAGCTTCTGGGCGCGGAAACGAGGGGTTTTCTCGACCTTCCCGTCGATCGACGCCGCCATCTCCTCCACAATTCCGCGATAGGGGCCGTTCAGCGCGGCTTCCGCCTGCTGGATGGTGACGCCGGGTCTCAAACGGGCCAGCAGGTAGACCCAGTAGTCGGCCAGCTTGTCGGTGCCGTTCCAATCCTCGGTAAGATGAGGCTTGAAAGACATGGGGAGGTAGACGCTCGCGTCCGTGCCCACCGTCGTGCCCGTGAAGTTGGCGGGAGCGATGCCGGCGACGGTGAAAGGCTGGCCGTTAATCTTAATCGTCTGGTTCATAGCGCCGGGGTCGGCGCCGAGTTTGTCGCGCCAGTAGTGATACCCCAGCACGGCGACCGGGTTGCCGCCGCCGGGGACGTCGTCCTGCGGTCCGATGAGCCGGCCGGCGAAGGGCTGGATGCCGAGAACCGAAAAATAGCCGCCGGAAACCAGCATCATCTCTCCTCTTACCGTCTGGCGAGAGAACGCGATGTTGCTGGGAAACGCGCGGAAACCGGCCACAATGGCGGCTTCAGAGTGTTTTTCCAGTTCCCGAAAGGTCCGCCAGTTAAAAATGTAGTCCATGCCGCCGGAGTCGTTGTCCCCGGTGCGGCCGTTCTTGAGGTTTCCGGGCGAGGTGAGGAGGACGATTTGCTCGGGATGGGGGATCGGCAGCGCGCTCAGCACGACTTCGTGGAGCAAGGAGAAGATGGCGGTGTTGACGCCGATGCCGAGGCCGAGCGACAGGATGACCACCAGGCTGAGTAGCGGAGACTTCGTCAGGCTGCGGAGGGCGAAGCGGATTCGTGCCATGGGTGCTCCTTTAGTCTATGACGGCCGGGCCGGGCTCAGGTTGGGCGGCTTGCTGACAATACACTGTTGACGGGGATTGGTTACACGGCGTTGATTGGTTTCGGCTTTAGGTTGCTCACGTCGCACGTGAAGGCTGCGATCTAGTCTTCGATGATCTGCTTGGAGCGCAGGATTTCAATATAGTCCTGACGACTGATGGAGCAGGAGATCAATCCGGAGAGCTGCGCTTCATTCAACTTTAATTGCTGGCGGATGAGATTCTCCGGGAGATCTTTGTTGCCGTGGGAGCGCTTCGTCCTGACCACGACAGTGCCCCGATATTCGAACCACGCCAGTCTGTCGCCGGCATTCCGAGTTTTCAGGCCGAGTTTGTTTTCTATCTTTGTAAACTCGTGAACCTTCATCGCTCGATGCGTTTCACATGGGTCTTCAGTCGCGTCCAGACGGAGAGGAGGTCGCCGGAGAGGCGCGATTGATCCGCCTCAAGCGATAGATAGAGTTCCTGGAGGGTCTTGCCGAGATCTTCGAGAGCGTCCGCTTGCGTGTCCCCAAGTCCGTATTCGTCCAGTTCCTGAACAACTGCGGCGATCCCGTTCTCTGTCCGCTCGAAGCGGACCTCAAACGGAATTATTGTGCGCAGGCCCGGATGAATGGGCTCGGAATAGAGCAGTTTGTCTGTCGCAATCTTGGTATTTGGCAAGGGCACAATTAAGGTTCAATATACACCCGCACGCGGTTGCTGGTCTGGCCGCCGACCTCTAAATATAGTTCCGCGGGGCCGTAGTTGACGATTTTGGGGACTTCGATCTCGATCAGATAGTAGCCGATGTAGGGCGCGAGGACTGCCTTGGTGACTTCGACGGGTTGGCGGTCGAGATAGGCGAGGACCGGGGCGGCGACGGTGGGGGGATTGTCCACGGGAGCGGCCAGGCCAGTCGGCCAATCCGGCGTGACGCGGCCCAGGCCGGTGGACAGGATTTGAATGTGGCCGCGCGAATGGGCGGGCGTCATGGCGTCCAGCATGACTCCGGTTTCGGCGTCGAGGAGCATGGGCGATCCGTCGCGTTCGACGAAGATGGCCGGGGCGGCGGTTTCGAGCGCGACCGAGGGCAGCGTGAGCTGACGGCCGCCGGAGGAGACTGCGAGCGAAATGCTGGAGCCGCGCGCTTCAAACGGGATCTGGACGTAGGATTCGGACTCGGTCGAGGCCAGGACGGCCGCGGGCATATTGCCCGCCTGGGCTGCGCTGACGCGCGCGCCGGCCACGGTGACGAGCGACCCGGGCGCGGCGGCGCGAGCCACGAAATCGGCGGTGCTGACCACGCGCGGATCGCGGAACCGATGCGGAGCGAGCGTCGAATAGACTCCGTAGCCCTCGACAGCGGCCCACAACTGATTGGCTCCGTCGTCGAGCTTGACGTCTGTAGCAGAGGCTTCCGGCAGGCCGGCCAGCGGGGACCAGGAGACGGCGCCTCCCAAGGTGGCGAGATTGGCGGAAGCGTAGAAGACTCCGCGGTCGGTGGCGATGTAGACCGCGCCACTGGACCGGTCGGCAGTGACGCCGTGGACGGCTGCTTCCGGAAGATTGCCGGTCATATCGTCCCAGTTGGCGCCGCCGTTGATGGTGCGGAACACGTGGATGCCTGCGGCGGCGATGGCGATTCTGGGATCAGTCTGGTCGGTCCAGAAACGCTGGACGGCGCCGCCTTCGGGAAGCGTGATCTTATTGGCGTAGTTTTTGCCGCCGTCGGCCGAAACCAGGATCTGGGCGTCGGCGGTTCCGAGATAGACCATCTGTCCGGATTGAGCCACGGTCGTGACCTTCAGCCCGTTGGTCGAGAGGGCCTGGCGCAGGTACAGGTCGCCGAGCAGATCCGCGTTGCCGGCGGGCAGCCAGGCGAGCTTCTGTCCGGGCTGCCATTCGACTACATTCATATCGCGAAGGGCGAGGCGCACACCTTGGTCGCCCGAGGGAAGGCTCAACAATCGCGCGGCGGGAAGATTGGGCAGGCCCTGATTCAGGCCGCTCCAGGATTTGCCGGCGTCGACGGTGCGGAAGACTCCGGAGGCGCCGGCCACGACTGCCTCGTCTTCATTGGCGGGCGAGACGGCCAGGTCGCGCAAATCGTCTCCGATAATGGAGGTGTTGCGAAAGGCCGTCAAATTGTCCCAACTGGCACCGTCGTTATCCGACGTATAGACGAATTTCGCGAGCGCGTAAAAGCGCGCCGAGTTGACGCGCGCGGAGCGGGTGACGGCGGACGGTTCGGGAAGAGATACCGCGCCTGAGCGGGTGACGGGCGCGGGAGCGGCGGCCAAAGAGGGCTGCCAGGTTTCAAAATCGGAGGTCGCGAATACTCGGCCGTCGGCGGTATGGGCCAGGAGTTGGGAGCCGTCGGCGGAGTACCACACGCGGTCGACGGGGCCGGTGGCCAGCCCGGCAAGGGAGCGGTCGATGAGGGCATTGCCGATGGGGCGCCAGGGAGCACCGGGATTTTGGGCGTAGAGACCCAGCGGGCCAATGATTATAGCGACTGTGGCGGCCAAGACACGTACTGTGGCGCTTTTATACATCCAACCAGTCCATTGTACCCTCTTCTTATCGGCTGATTCTCTCAGAAACTACTGATTACAGTGAATTCTGTTACTAATTTCTCTCTTAGGTGAGATACTTGCTTGCAATTTTAGTGTTAGACTAATTGTTCGCTGGGTTCCCGCTTCGGGAATCGCTGGCGAGGTGTGTACTTATGCCCGTGCGAGGACGCGCACTTACGGCGAAGTTGTCGCTGCTTTGGGCAGCTACGGCCGCAGTGTGTCTCGCGCAGTTCCCACCCCCCTCGGATTCCGCTCAGTATTCCGCTAAAGTTTTGACGATGACCGGCCAGGTGTCGGTACTCAAAGATACGATCCTTTATGCGCTGGCGGATGGCAGCGCGGTTCAGGTGCAGGAGATGATCGTCACCGGACCGGACGGGCACGCTACGTTCCAGGTATCGGATGGCAGCACCTTCGAAGTGTTTCCCAATTCCCACCTGGTGTTCCGCAAGAACGCGTGGAACGTGAAGGACCTGATCGATCTTCTCGTCGGGCGCATTCGGGTCCATATCGAGCACTTCGGGAATGTCCCGAATCCGAACCGGATTCTGACTCCGACGGCGGTGATTTCGGTGCGCGGCACGACCTTCGACGTGACGGTGAACGAGGACGACGAGGCGACGACCATCGAGGTGGAAGATGGGCTGGTGGAGGTCCGCCACGCGCTGCTGCCGTCGGACAATGCCAAGAAACTGGGGCCGGGCGAGTCGACCGTGGTGTACAAGTCGGTGCCGATCGCGCACAGCCGGTGGGACAAGGGAGCGATCTTCCAATACGCGATGAGGGCGTTCCAGGACGCGGCGAATGTGGCTTCGATCCGCATCAACCGGGGAGTGCTGGGCACGGCGGGCGGTGCGTCGCCGGGATCGGGCGTCGGCGATACGGGGAAGGGACCGGCTCCCACGCCTCCGGCTCCGCCTCCGCCTCCGCCGCCTCCTCCGGGGCATTTGCTGGGTTCCGGCGTGTCGTCGGATGCGGGCGCGGATGCGACGGCTCCGGAAGCGAAGCCGAAGCATCGCACGACGGGCGAGGTGATTCGGGTGACGGCGAAGCGCACGATCCAATGGCTGGGTAAAGTCACGGGGATTACTCCGGCGTTCAATCCGATGCCGGCGCGCCTGCTGTTCTGAACGGACAGTCGCGGCCGGGTCGTGAGAGACTGAAGAGTGGGTCACGACGCATGAAGCTTTTCCTCCCGATGCTCTCCTTCCTGTTGCCGGGTTTCGCGCAGACCGCCGCGCCCCCGGGGGTCGCGACGCCTTGGGATACCGCGCCGATGATCGCGTCGCTGTCGGCGCAGGCCGCGCGGTTGAAGCCGATTCTGGATCAGCTGACGCCGGCGGAATGGGTGCAAAAAGGGGCTCCCGACGCCTACATCGCGCAGTGGAAAGGCGCGGAGGACGAGCTGGGATTTTTGGGCGATTCGGCGAAGGCTCTGGAGAAGCAGCCGGAGCGGCTGACGCTCGCGCTGGACACCTATTTCCGCTTGCAGTCCTTGGAATTGAGGCTCCATTCGCTGGTGGAGGGCGTGCGGAATTATCAGAATCCAGCGGTGGGCGACCTGTTGGTCGGCGTGGCGGCGGAGAATTCAGCCAATCGCGACAAGCTGCGCCAGTACATCTCGGACCTGGCGGTGACCAAGGAACAGGAGTTCGAGATCGCCGATAAAGAAGCGCAGCGGTGCAGGGGAGTGCTGTCCAAGCAAACGCCCGCCAAGCCGGCCGCGGTGAAAAAGAAGACCACGCAACCCTAAAATATAACGACAATATGACGACGGACACCCTTACGTTCACATGCAGCATCTGCGGCGAGCCGTCGACCGCGATCTGCGTCTATTGCACGAAAGACGCTTGCGTCAATCATTGCTGCGAAAAATGCGGACGGTGCAGCGATTGCTGCCAGTGCGATTTCAGGCGGCAGCAGGACTGATTTGAATCAAGGAGCCTTGATTCAGGTTCACGGCCATCGTGGCGCGCGCGCGGTCATGCCGGAGAATACGCTCGCGGCGTTTCAATATGCGATCGGAGTGGGGGTCGATGCGATCGAGATGGACGTGGTCGTTTCGCGCGACGACGTGGTGGTGGTTTCACACGATCCTTATTTGAAATCGGGCACATTTATCCGCACGCTGACGGCCGCGGAGACGGGCCTCCCGACGCTCGATGAGGTGCTGGCGCTCGAAGGGTCCTTCCTGTTTAATATCGAGGCCAAAGTGTCGGAGCACACGTCACCGGATTTCGCGGAACTCGTGCTGGCGGTGATTCGCCGGCATGCGGTGGAAGCGCGCGTCATTTTTCAGTCGTTCGATTTTGCAATCTTGCATCGCATGAAGCGTCTGGCGCCGGTGATCACGCTGGCTGCTCTGTGGGAAGGCGCGGCGCGCAGTTTTGTCGAGATCGCGCGGGAGGCGGGGACGAGCATCGTCGCGCCGGAGTATGTGCTGGTAACCGAGGACGAAGTGCGGAAGGCTCACCAGGCGGGGCTGCGGGTGATTCCGTGGACGGTGAATGCTATTGAAGATTGGAAGCGGTTGATCGCGGCGGGGGTGGATGGGATGATTACGGACGATCCGGCTCGGTTGATCGCGTATTTGCACAGTTAATTTTTTGCTCCGCGCCACCAATAGACGCTATAATCCTGAGCTAGATGAACAGTCCAGAGAGCGGGGCTACCCTGGACCCCGAGCTGAGCGAAGGAACCGTTTTCTTCGACGAGCTACGGGTGCGCGCGGCGGAGGAGCGCCAAGACGAAGCGCTGCTCGCACCCGGCCGGACTCCCCTCACGTTCGCGGAGCTGTTGAACCGGGCCGGCGCGGTGGCGGGCTCGATCACGGATACTGGTCTTGGCCGGAATGACGTGGTGGCAACGGTCATGGCGGATGGTCCGGACTTGCTCACCTCTATTCTGGGCGTCGCCGCGGTCGCGATCTGTGCGCCGGTGAATCCGGCGTTGCGCAAAACCGAGATGGAATCCTGCCTGCGGAGGCTTGGCGCGCGCGCGCTGATCGTCGATCGATCCGCCGACTCGCCGGCCAGGGAAATCGCGGAAGAGCTTGGCATTTCCGTGTTCGATGCGGAGCGCGCGTTCAGCTTTTCCGCGCCCACGGGGACGCTAACGGGCGGGCGGGATTCCGACATTGCTGTATTGCTCGAAACGTCGGCTACCACCGGCAAACCGCGGCTGGTTCCCTTGACGCATTTGAACCTCCGCGCGATGGCCGCCAATACGCGGCAGATCCTGCAACTGACGGAGCTGGATCGCTTCCTGAGCATGATGCCCCTGTTTCACTTGACGGGATTGCTCAGCTCGCTCGCGACATTGCTGGCCGGCGGAAGCGTGGTTTCGACGGTTGGATTCGATGCCGGTATGTTCGTGTCCTGGCTCGAGCAGTTCCATCCGACCTGGTATACCGCCACGCCCACGCTGCATCACGCGATTGTTCCGCTGATGGAAACGCGGCCGGACGTGCTGGCCCGGTTTCCGCTGCGGTTTGTAAGATCCATCGGCGCGCCATTACCGCGGGACTTGCGGACCGCGCTCGAACGGGTGCTCGGCGCGCCGGTACTGGAGGGTTACGGGTTGACGGAGGCGGGGATGGTGACCAGCAACGCACCGCCGCCGCGGAAGCGTAAACCTGAATCCGTCGGCCAGAGCGGCGGCGTGGAAATTGCCATTCTCGACGACGGCGAGATCGCCGTGCGCGGGCCGGCGGTGATTCACGGTTATTACCACAACGCCGCAGCCGACCGGAGCGCCTTCAGAAACGGTTGGCTGCTGACTGGAGATGCCGGGCATCTGGATGACGAAGGGTTTCTGTTTGTCACCGGACGCATCAAAGACATCATCAACCGCGGCGGCGAGAAGGTGCTTCCGGCGGAAATCGACGAGGTGCTTGCGGCGCATCCGTCGGTGTCCGAAGCGGTGGCATTCGGGGTGGCGCACGCGACGCTGGGAGAAGACGTAGCAGCGGCCGTGGTGCTGGTTCCGGGCGCGCGGCGCGCCGAAAAGGAGCTGCGCCGGTTCGCGAGCCAGCGGCTGGCCGGCTTTAAGGTGCCGCGCAGGATCATTTTTGTAGACGCGATCCCGAAAGGGCCGACCGGCAAGGCGCAACGCGCCGCGCTCGCCGAGCGGTTCCATGCGATAGAGGCGAGTCTCGCCCAAAATCCGGATCAGCCGCTCACGCCGGTCGAGAAAAAACTGGAAAAAATCTGGACCCGCATTCTGCGCGTCGAGGAGGCCGGCGTTCACGACGATTTCTTCCAAGCGGGCGGGGATTCGCTCGCGCTCACGCTGCTGCTGACGGAGATCGAATGCGAGTTCGGCGTGGAGGAGAGCCTGATTCACAACTCCGAGTTTTTCCTGACCCCTACGATTAAAACGCTGGCGGATGCAATCGCGCGGGGGATGAATGGCGCGACTGTGAAAGAGCGCTCCCCGCTGATTGCGCTCCAGCCGCTGGGTTCGCGCAGTCCATTTTTCTGCATCCCGGGAGCGGATGAAAACCCATACTATTTCCTAGATCTGGCCAGTGGCGTCGGACGCGATCAACCTTTCTATGCGCTGCGCGACCCTCAGCCACTCGAGGAGCGCGGCGCGTACACTCTGGAGGAGCACGCCGGACGATTTGCCAGCGCGATCCGGTTGGTGCAGCCGCACGGACCTTATACTCTCGGCGGACACTGCTACGGCGGAATTCTGGCGTACGAAGCAGCCCGCCAGCTGATCGCCTCCGGCGAGCAGGTGAGCCTGCTCGCGCTGTTCGAAGTTCCGACCCCGGGCTATCCGAAGCTGGTGCGAAATTGGAGAAACTACCTCGAACAATCGAAGCGCCTGCTGGCGGAACTGACGCGCGGGGAGGTTCGCCAGACGTGGACTGACGTGCGCTCGCACGGCCGGGTAGTGATGGGTTTGTTGAAAAAGAAGGGAAGAGTGCTTGGCTGGAGACGATCGGCGGACATCGGTCTGCCATTGAAGGCGAAGCGCACGTGTTCGAACGAGCGCGCCGGCCGCACTTACCAGCCCAAACCGCTGCACTGCAAGGTAGTTCATTTCCTGGCCGCCGATGAAGCGCACAGCACGCTGGTGCTCGACGATCCGCGGCTCGGGTGGCGCGACTACGTGGGGCCGGGCTTCTCGACCGAAAGCGTGCCAGGCATCGCAGACGGAATCTTCAAGCAGCCCAATGTCCCGGAGCTAGCCTCGAAGTTGCGCGACTTGCTCGACGGGGTGCATAGCCGAGCATAGAACCCTGGAGGCAAGTGAGGCGATCGCGCCACGCCTGCGACGATCGCGGGGCCGTCTCCGACTCAGAGCGCATCCGGCCCACCCAAGCGACTGCTCCGTCCTTCAATTCGGGATGATCTGCATCCTTCCACGCTCCCTTGGCTTCGCGAAGGGAATCGCGCTGCTGGCGACGCTGGATTTCGTCGCGTGCCACCTCGGTCAGGAACGCGCTGCGGCCGCGTTTACCGACCAGCTTATCGATGTCGGCAACTTCGTCCGCCGGAAGGACAACACGCGCTCTGCGGCTCAATTGCTTGGACACACTGTTAGTCTCCTGAGGTAAAAGTTCACGGCAGAATCTTCGATGTGCGGCGGACCCCCTGGTCCGCTGCCGACGCCCGCGTCGGCGTCCGCCTTTCAGCTGGTTGAGCCGGACCCGGGGGTCCGGCGCGGACGAGGGCGTCCGCCCCACCGCGTTTCTGTTGCCAATTTCGAACTCAGGACACCCGTGTGACATAGACACCGCTCCGAGTGTGCGCAATCGGCTTACTTCGACTTCTTCTTCCCCGCCGTCGCCTGCGTGATCACCCAATCGCGATCGCCTCTCGTCCAGGCATCCTTGACTTGTTCTTCCGGCAAACCGAGCACTCGGCCCAGCAGCAGATACGGCGGGAGCGCGTGCGCGAGCGTTTTCCAGTGCGCCATCTCGATCAGCGATTCGAGCGCGCGGCCGCGGATCTGGTCCAGAATCGCTGGATTGGGTTGATCGGTCAGGATCTGTAACGCCCCGACCGCGCGGTTCCGATCCGACCAGGACAGCGAGTTCAGCATCTCGATGAACCACGTCGGGGAAACCTTGATGCCCAGCTTGGGGTCGAGTTTGGCCAGCACCTCGATCGCGACCAGGCTGCGCGTCGCGTTGGTGCGCACCCCGGCGTCGGCGTCCTTCAGCGCGTATTGCAGATCGTTGATCACGTCGAGCTTGTTCGGCGCGTAACCGATGATATAGGCCGCGGTGGCGCGCTGCTCTTCGTCGGAGGAGTTTCTCAGCACGTCGCGTAGTTCCGCAAGATGCTCCGTGGCGAACAACGGGAAACGGTCCTGGATCTTGCGGGTGTTGGGATCGGCGGAGCGCGCCTGGCCCTGGGTCAGATCCTCGGCCGTGATGTTGGCGCGGGAAGCAGCGGCGGCCGC
>JBEKOZ010000029.1:0-15742 GCA_049521275.1 Bryobacteraceae bacterium
GTGCCCACCGGGGTTGGTGGCGCTGAGCTGGTAATCGGCGTAAAGTTTTTCGTTCGCCTCCACGTCCACGTTGACGGGTTTTCCCTTGACGGTGGTGACTCCTCCGGCGTCGGCGTTGAGGACGAAGGCGGCGTCGATCAGATCGCGATGGTTCTTGAGCAGCCAGTCCACGCCGTTCGATTTTCCGCCCTCCTCATCGGCCGTGAGAGCGACGATGATATCCCGGTCGGGGCGGTAGTTTTCACGATGGAAGCGGATCAAGGTGGTGATCAGGATGGCGTCGTCCACCTTCATGTCCTGGGTGCCGCGGCCGTAGAAATAGCCGTCTTTTTCGACGAACTGGAAGGGGTCGGTGGTCCAGTCTTCGCGCCGCGCTTCGACGACGTCCAAATGGCCGATGATCAGGATCGGCTTGCGCGCGCCGGTTCCGTGAAAGCGCACCACCAGGTTGCCCTTGCGATCGTTGGGGCCGAGAACCTTCACGTCATCCTTGGCAAAGCCGGCGTCGAGCAGCCGCTTGGCCATGGCTTCGGCCGCGACGGTGGTGCTGCCCACCGAATCGGTAGTGTTGATTTCGATGAGCTGCTGAAAGATGTCGCGCGCGAGGCGGCGCGTGGCCTCATCGAGGGTCGCGGCGGAAAGGGTTGGGAGAAGCGCCAGGAGCGCGAGTCGGGTCATGCTTGCCGTATGGTAATGCAAATTGGGGGGACGGTGGTGTTTTCGGGGAAACGGTAGTGTCTGAAATGTGCAGATTTCAGACACTACCGAAGAAACCGCTCCCTTTGGTCACGGCTCGGAAAAAGCGCTGGTGTATTTGATTGGTAGTCGCCGGTCTGCATGCTGACGCATAGCGGTTCCGAGCCAACATAGAGTTCGAACGCCCGCTAAAGCGAGGCTGCGGGCTGAAGCCCGGCCCCACACGGCACTAAGCCGCGCGTTCTAGTGCTTTTACTCCCGGGAGTTCGATGCCGCCTAGGAATTCTAGCGATGCGCCGCCGCCGGTGGAGATGTGGGAAATTTTATCGGCTACGCCGGCGGACTTGATGGCTTTTTCAGAATCGCCGCCGCCGACTACGCTGACTGCGCCCGATCGGGCGACGGCTTTCGCGATGGCTACCGTTCCGGTATCGAACGGGGGCATTTCGAAGACGCCCATGGGGCCGTTCCAAATGATCGTCTTCGCTCCGGCGATGACGGTTGAAAACAACTGGATGGTTTTGGGGCCGATATCGAGTCCCATTTTTCCGTCCGGCACGCTCGCGACCACTTCGTTTTCGGCGCCCGCTTTGAATTCGGACGCCACTACGTGATCGACCGGCAGCAGGAGCTTGTCGCCGGCTTCGGCCATCAACTGCCTGGCCAGGTCGAGTTTGTCGTCTTCCACCAACGATTTTCCGATGCCTTCGCCTTTGGCTCGCAAAAACGTGTAGGCCATGGCTCCGCCGATCAGCAGGCGGTCGACGACCTTCATCAGGTTCTGGATCACTTCGATTTTGTCCGATACTTTCGCGCCACCGAGAATGGCGACGCACGGGCGCTCGGGATTTTTCGTCACCTTGCCCAGGTATTCGAGTTCTTTGTCCATTAACAAGCCAGCAGCGGCTTCCTTGACGAAGGGAATCATGCCGACGGTGGAGGCGTGGGCGCGGTGAGCGGAGCCGAAGGCGTCGTTGACGTAGACATCGCAGAGCGCGGCCAGTTTTTTGGAGAATTCGGGATCGTTTTTTTCCTCCTCGGCGTGGTAGCGGAGGTTTTCGAGCAGCAGGATTTCCCCGGGCGCGGGCAGCATCGCTTCGACCGCGGGACCGATCGAATCGGGAGCCATTTTCACGGGCTTTTTCAGCAACTCGGACAGGCGAACTGCTACAGGTGACAGGCTCATTTCCGGATTTGGTTTCCCTTTGGGGCGGCCGAGATGGCTGGCCAGGATCAGACCGGCGCCGTGATCGAGCGCGTACTGAATGCTGGGCAGGGATGCTTTGATGCGCTTATCACTTGTTATTTCCATCCCTCCGGGGGTTATTTCTTTTCCGCCGGGTGCTAGCGGGACGTTAAAATCCACCCTCATGAAGACGCGCTTCCCCTTGAGATCGAGGTCGCGAATCGAAAGTGTGCTCATTGTTTTATGATGCCAAACTCTTGCACGCGGAGACGCGGAGAAGACATTCTCGTTAACTCGCCCCATTGACGATGCCGAAGGAGGCGCGGTACTTTTCGGGCAATTTCTTGGGCTTCTGATCGAGGCCGCAGAAAATGTGCTTAGTTTCACCGGTGAAGAGATGGCAGGCGGTGGTGGAATCGGTCATCTCGTAGCCGAAGCGGATCATGCGGGGGTTGGCTTCTTCGACCCACGCGCGGATGGTGACCTCTTCGTCGTAGCGGGCGGGGGCGTGATAGCGGCCATGGACTTCGACGACCACCAGGCGGATACCCTCATCGCGCTCCATATCGCGATAGCGGATACCGCGAGCGCGGAAATATTCGACGCGTCCGATTTCCATCCAGATGATGTAATTGGCATGGTAGACGACGCCCATCTGGTCGGTTTCGGCGTAGCGGACGCGAAGCTGGGTATTTATGGATTCCATCTGGCTTCCAGTGTAGTGGGGTGGTCCTAATCGAAAAGCGACCTAAATGAAACCAAAGGATGGCGGGAACGGTCTGTTAGTATGACAGCAAGTGCGAATCCGGGTTCTGTTTTTTGGCGTTTTGCGAGATGTGACGGGCCTTGCCGAGGACTCGATTGAGATCCCGGAGGGCGGCCGGGCGGCTACTGTTTTTGAAGTTTATGCCTCTCGATTTCCACGTCTGGGGGAGATGTCCGCGAGCATCGTACTGGCGGTGAACCAGCGGTTCTGCTCGCCTTCTGAGGCGCTGGCGGATGGAGATGAGCTGGCGATGCTGCCTCCGGTGAGCGGAGGGTCGGATGGCAATGTTTTTCGGCTGACGCGGGATCCGATCGACGCGGCGGCTCTGGCGCGGCGGATGCTACTGGGCGAGGACGGAGCGATTGTCACCTTCGAAGGGGTGACGCGCAACAACACCAAGGGGCGGGCGACGCGATTTCTGGAATACGAATGCTACGAAGCGATGGCGCTGAAGACCATGGCCGAGATCGGCGAGGAGATTGCGCGCACGCATGAGATTTCGCGCATCGCGATGGTGCACCGGCTGGGGCGCGTGGAGATCGGCGAGACCAGCGTGGTGGTGATCGCGACCGCGCCGCATCGCCGGCCGGCGTTTGAAGCGGCGCTCGAAGGGATCAATAAATTGAAGCGGCTGGTGCCGGTGTGGAAGAAAGAATATTTCGCCGATGGCGAGGTGTGGGTCGCGGGCGATTGGGATGACTCCGTGGTCAAGGTGCGTTCGTGAGATCGACCGTTTTCTTATTGGCGGTGGCGCTGGCGGCGCAATCGACGTTCCGGCACGATGTGACGCTGGTGCGCCTGCTGGTGAGCGCTAAGAACCAGGCGGGGGAAGCGATCGGGTCGATTGGCCGCGAGGAATTTGAAGTTTTTGATTGCGGCGTGAAGCAGGAGGTCGCGGTGTTCGAGCGCCAGACCGCGCTGCCGCTGTCGGTTGCGGTGATGGTGGACGCGAGCGGCTCCACGCTCAAGGATATTCATTACGAGACGACCTCCATCGGAAAGTTCTTCAAGGCGCTGCTGAAGGAAGGCAATCCAAAAGACATGGCGGCGCTGTATTCGTTTAACTACGACGTGCATGAGCTGCACACCTTTACGCGCAATCTGAATCAGCTGGAGAATCAAACGCGGGCGATCAAGCCGACGGCGGGAACCTCGCTCTATGACGCGGTGCATTTAGTGGGGCACGCCATACAGGGGCGCGAGGGGCGGCACGTGCTGGTGATCGTGAGCGACGGCGGCGACACCACGAGTTTTTACAAATACCACGACGCGCTCGAATCCGCGCAGAAGGCCGACGCGGTGATCTATCCGATTATCGTGGTGCCGATCAGCAACGATGCGGGGCGTAACATCGGCGGCGAACATACGTTGATGCAGTTCGCCTCGAATACCGGCGGGCGGGTGTTTTATCCGTCGGTGGCCGAACTGGACAAGGCGTTCACCGAGATTCTGCTGGATCTGCGGACGCAGTACATGCTGGGCTACTATCCGAAGGATCTGCCGAAGGATGCGGAGCGTTTTCACAAAGTAGAAGTGCACGTAAAACGTCCGGATTTGCGGGTGTCGTCGCGCAGCGGGTATTATAGTGATGTAGTGCCCTAGCGTCGCCCGCAAAGAGACTCGTGCCCGGAAAAATCAGCCAAGCAAAAGCCCCCGACCAGACGTTTGAAGAGGTGAAATATCTCCGGCATCTGATCGACGATCGCGTTCCCGTGCGCGTGCGGTTGAGCGACAACCAGGAAGTGGACGGCGTGGTGGAGTTTTACGACGCCAATTTCATTCGCATCACCCGCTCGGGCGAGCCGAATCTTTTCCTGTTCAAGCACGACATTAAATATTTGTACGAATTGAACTAATGGCTGAATTCCTGGAAACCGCGGCCGGCATTGCGCGCGAGGCCGGCGCCTTGATCGCGGGCTATCACGCGCGGGGCATCGGGTATGAGCTGAAGGGCGATTTCGACCTGGTGACGGAAGCGGACCGGGCCAGTGAACGGCTGATCGTGGAGCGGCTGCGCAGCCATTTCCCGACGCATTCTATTGTGGCGGAAGAGGGCGGGGGACTCGAAGGATCGTCGGAGTACCGGTGGTACGTGGATCCTTTGGATGGCACCACGAACTTCGCGCATGGGTTCCCGATGTTCAACGTGACGCTGGGCCTGGAGCGGGCGGGCGAGATGCTCGCGGGCGTGGTGTACGATCCGGTTCACGACGAGATGTTTTCGGCCGAGGCGGGCGGGGGCGCGTATCTGAACAACCATCGCATCCGGGTATCGAAAACGGCGCGGGTCGAAGACGCGCTGGTGGCCACCGGGTTTCCTTCCCGCAAGCGGCATGAGAACGTGAACGTGCACTTTTACTATCAACTGGCAATGATGTCGCATGGAGTACGGCGGGCGGGGGCGGCGGCGCTGGACCTGGCGTACGTGGCGTGCGGGCGGCTGGACGCGTTCTGGGAGTTCGGGTTGAACCCCTGGGACATGGCGGCGGGAGTGCTGCTGGTGCGCGAAGCGGGTGGGACCGCGAGCGATATGCACGGGGGGCCGTTTAGTTTGAGGGGTCCTCACATGCTGGCCGATAATTCGCTGCTGCATCAGCCGATGCTGGGCGTGTTCGGGGAAATTTTCGCGGGCCAGTACCGGTATGCGATGCCGGATATGCGGCGCTAGTCGCCACACAGTTCGCGCGAAGTACTGGCTGTAATTACACCGTTAGAACCAGTAAGACTAGTCGGAATCGGGGACTCGATTCGGTACTTAAACCCCATAGTTGAGGTCATTGGTGAGAGGTATTCTCTTAACACACCAATGAATACGCAAACGAGTCGGAGCGGTAACGCTGCCCTTTTGGGGCCTGTTTATCGAAGTGCGGAGCTGCCTCCCGCTCGCGTGGGGTGCGCGCGGAAGGCGTGTTTGCCGCAGTTGGTTTCGGCGGCTGCCGCGGCTGCGCCACATGCCACGGCGCTGCGGATGGGATCCGAGCGGCTCAGCTACGGGGAGCTCGATGCGCGCGCGGAGGCGTTGGCGGAGCGCTTGAAATCGCTGGGCGTGGGGCCGGAAGTGGTGGTAGGCGTCGGCATCGGGCGGTCGTTCGATTACGTGATCGCGGCGCTGGCGGTGTGGAAGGCGGGCGGGGCTTATCTGCCGGTGGATCTGGAGTGGCCCGAGGAGCGGCGGGCGTTTGTGCTGGAGGATGCGCGGGCGGAGGCGGTGATTTCGGAGGGGCTCCAGGTGGAGGCGCGGCGCGAGCTGGCACAGCGGGCGAATGCGGAGATCACGCGCGAGAATCTGGCGTACATCATTTACACGTCGGGGTCGACCGGGCGGCCGAAGGGCGTCGAAGTGACGCACGGGAATCTGCTGAACCTGGTTTTCTGGCACCGCAGGACGTTTGGGATCACGGCGGCGGATCGGGCGTCGCAGGTGGCGGGACTCGCGTTCGACGCGGCGGTGTGGGAGCTGTGGCCGTACTTGAGTGCGGGCGCGAGCATCACGCTGGCGGACGAGACGACGCGCACTTCACCTGAACTGTTGCGGGCGTGGCTGGCGGCGGAGCGCGTGACGGTTTCCTTTGTTCCGACGGCGTTGGCGGAGCCGATGATTCAAGGGGCCTGGCCGACGACGTCGCTGCGTACCCTGCTGACGGGGGCGGACACGCTGCATAAGCGTCCCGCGGCAGGGCTGCCATTCCAGCTGGTGAATAATTACGGGCCGACCGAGTGCAGCGTGGTGGCGACGTCGGGAGTCGTGAGGGCGGGCTCTGTTCACGGCAAGCCTTCCATAGGTTCGGCAATCGCGAATACGCAGATTTATCTGTTGAACGAAGAATTGCAGCCGGTGGCGCCAGGCGAGACGGGGGAGATTTACATAGGAGGGTCGAGCGTGGCGCGCGGCTACCGCAATCAGCCGGACCTGACGGCGGAGTGGTTCCTCAAGAATCCATTCAGTCCGGCGGTGGACGGGCGGATGTATCGCACGGGCGATCTGGGTGCGCTGCTGCCGGACGGGCAGATTGCGTTTCACGGACGCGTCGATAATCAGGAAAAGATTCGCGGGCACCGCATCGAGCCGGATGAGATTGTGTGCTCCCTGGCGCGTCATCCCAAGGTCGCGACGGCGGCGGTGGCGGGGGTGGGAGCGGGCTGCAACCGGCAACTGGCGGCGTACATTGTGCCGGCGGCGGGCGAGGCTCCGCGGTCAAGCGAACTGCGCGAGTTTTTGGCGCGCGAGCTGCCGGAGTACATGATTCCTTCGATTTTCGTCTCGATAGCCACGCTGCCGCTGACTTCGAACGGCAAATTGAATCTTTCCGCGCTGCCGGTGCCTTCGGCCGCAAATGCGCTGGATACGACGGAGTACCGGGCGCCGGAATCGCCGGTCGAAATGCAGATGGCGTCGATTCTGGCGGAACTGCTGCATGTGGAGCGCGTCGGGCTGGACGATAATTTCTTTCTGCTGGGCGGGCACTCGCTGCTGGGAACGCAGCTGGTGTTGCAGGCGAAAAAAAGATTCGGAGTGACGCTGACGCTGCGGGATCTGTTCACGGCGCAGACGGTGGGAAAGCTGGCGGATGAGATCGAACGGCGGTTGATGGAACAACTGGAGTCGATGAGCGAGGAAGAAGCGGGGCGGTTGCTGGCGCAGATGGAGATTCAATGATGGACGCCAGTTTGAGCTTGTATCAACTGCTGGATCCGGCGGTGCTGGCCGATCCATATCCGCTCTATCGAAGGCTGCGGGAACAGGATCCGGTGCACTGGGATCCATTTCTGCATGCGTGGATCGCGACGCGCTATCAGGACGTGATCACGGTGCTGCATCGCTTCTCGGCCGATCGCATCCGGACGCCGGAGCAGTTGAGCAGCATGGGCTGCGACGGGCTGAATCCGATTGCGCGGGTGATGCTGAAGCAGCTTCTGTTCATGGATGCGCCGTCGCACACTCGTTTACGCGGCCTCGCGGCGGCAGCCTTTTCACCGCGGCGCGTGGAGCTCATGCGGGTGCACATTCACGAAATCGCGGAGCGATTAATGGACAAGATTCTGTCCAAAGAGCGCGGCGAACTGGACGTGATCCGCGATTTTGCCGAGCCTTTTCCGGCCACGGTGACGGCGGAAATGCTGGGCGTGCCGACGGCCGATTCCATGCAGTTGAAGGACTGGTCCGCCGACTTTGCGGAGATGCTGGGAAATTTGCAGCATAATGCCGACCGGGCGCCGCGACTGCTCCACAGTCTCGAGGAAATGACGCTGTATTTTCGCGCGGCGATTCGCGAAAAAGAGAAACGGCCCAGCGAGGGACTGATTTATTCGCTGATGACGGCGGAGGTGGACGGAGGCCGGCTGAGCGAAGAAGAGGTCGTCGCCAATTCGATTCTGACCATGATCGGCGGGCAGGAAACGACCACGAATCTGATCGGCAACGGACTGCTGATGCTGCTCGAGCATCCGGAACAGATGTCGCGTTTGCTGGCGGACTCCTCGCTGATTCCATCGGCGGTGGAGGAGCTGTTGCGCTATCAAAGTCCGGTGCAGCACACGGCTCGGATCGCGACCGAAGACACCCTGCTCGGGGAAAAGCAGATCCTGAAAGGGCAGTCTGTGATCGCGTTGTTGGCCGCTGGGAATCGCGATCCGGAACGATTTCCAGATCCTGACCGGCTGGATGTGTCCCGGCCGGACAATCGCCATCTGGCGTTCGGATGGTCCGCGCATTTTTGTTTCGGCGCAACGCTGGCGCGGATGGAAGGACAGATCGCGTTTTCGGCGCTGCTGCGGCGGCTGCCGCGAATGCGGCTCACGGACGCTCCGCTCCAATGGCGTGGAAATCTCGGCCTGCGCGGATTGACGGCGCTGCCGGTGCGCTTCGGTGTCACGGCGAAGGCCGAAGAGCGGCAAGAACTATCGACGGTATCTTAAACATGACGCCTCCTCGGCAGATGTCCGACGCCAAGCGGCGTCTTCTCGAAAAAGTGCTGCGCGGAGAAATGGCCCGTCAGAACCAGGAGGCTCCGCTCGAGGCGCGCGCGCCCGGGACTGCGATTCCGCTGGCTCCCGACCAGCACCTGATCTGGCTGTCTTCGCAGATGGCGGCCTCCGAGCCGGCCTATAACGAGCCGGTGACGATCCACTATCGCGGCACGCTCGACCGCGAAGCGCTGGAGCGCGCGTTCAACGCGGTGATCCGCCGCCACGAAATTCTGCGGACCACCTTCGCTCAAGTGAACGGCGAAATCGTGCAGGCCGTTCACGACAGTCTTACGATTTCGATCCCTTTCCTGGATCTGTCGAAGTTAGAAAAACAAGATCGCGAACAGGAGGCCGGCCGGATCGCGGTGGCCGACGCACGCCGCTTGTTCGATCTGGGCGTGGGCCCGCTGATCCGGGCTCGCCTGGTGAAGATGGAGCCGGAATATCATCGCCTCTATCTGACGATGCATCATATCGTGATCGACGGCACATCGGCCCATCAGGTGATGCTTCCGGAGCTGGCGGAAATCTATCAGGCATTTGCCGCCGGCGACCCTTCGCCGCTTCCGGAGCCGCGCTATCAGTATGCCGATTTCGCCCTGTGGCAGCAGCGGATGCTCGCGAGCGATTCGGTGGCGCGCGAAACCAGTTACTGGCGCGAGCAACTGGCAGGGGAGCTGCCGGAGTTGCAGTTGCCCGCCGACCGCGCGCGTCCGGCGGTGCATTCCTATCGCGGCGCGATGAAAGCGTTCGTGCTGTCTTCGGAGCTGACCGCGGCGATCAGGGCCGCCAGCCGCGCCGAAAGCGTGACGCTCTACATGTTCCTGCTGGCGAGCTTTAAGACGCTGCTCCACCGCTACTCCGGACAGCAGGAAATTCTGGTCGGCGGCGTGTCCGATATGCGGCGGCGTCCGGAGTTCGAAAAGATGATGGGGCTGTTCCTCAAATTTCTTGCGCTGCGCACGCATCCGTCGGGCGAGAAGACCTTTCGCGAATATCTGGCGCAGGTGAAGGATACGGTGCTGGGGGCGCTGGCCAATAGCGACGTGCCGTTCGACCAACTGATTCGGGATGTGCAACCGAAGCGCGACTCGGCGCGCCGGCCGTTTTTTCAAGCTACCCTATCGATGAAGCCGGCGTCGGCGGAGACCATCGATCCGCGGTGGGACCTGACGCAGATGGATACCGCTACCGGCTTCACCAAGCTCGACCTGTATCTGGAAATCGACGAACGGCCGGACTGCCTGACGGCCAAGTTCATCTACAGCACCGATCTCTTCGATGGCGAAACGATTGAGCGCATGACCGGCCATTGGCTGACGCTGCTCGAATCGGCCGCGAACCATCCGTTGGCGAAGCTGTGCGATCTGGCGATGCTCACCCCGGCTGAGGATCGTCAACTGCGCGTCGATTGGAACGCGACCGCGCGCGAAATTCCACAGACGACGGTCCCTGAGTTGATCGAGCAGCAAGCGGCGCGCACACCGAACGCAATCGCTATCGAGGCCGCGGGCGTGCGTTTGACGTACCATCAGTTGAATGAGCGCGCCGATCGCCTGGCCGGTCGCCTGCGCCGCGCGGGCGTCACGCCGGGGACATTGGTGGCGCTGTGCGTGGAACGAACAGTGGACCTGGCGATCGCGCCGCTGGCAGTGTGGAAGGCCGGCGGAGCCTATGTGCCGCTCGATCCGCGGTTTCCGATAGATCGGCTCAAGTATCTGGTGGAAGACGCGCAGGCGCCTCTGCTGCTGACCACGCGTTCGCTCGCCGGACGCTTGCCGCCGGCCGCGCAAACAGTATTTTGCCATGAAACACTGGACGAAGTAAGAGGCGCGGACTTGAGTCCGTGCCCGGAAAATCTCGCCTACGTGCGCTACACTTCCGGGTCCACCGGCGCTCCGAAGGGCGTCCCGATTCACCATCGGGCGCTGGTCAATCTGCTGCTGTCGATGCGGCGCGAGCCCGGATTCACGGCCTCCGACGCACTGCTGGCGGTCACCACTTTCTCCTTTGACATCGCTGAGCTGGAGCTGTTTCTGCCGCTGATCTCGGGTGGCCGCGTGGTCATCGCCAGCCGTGAGGACGCGCGCGATCCGCGGCGTTTGATGGAATGCCTGCGGGAATCGAAGTGCAATGTGTTGCAAGCCACGCCGGCCGCCTGGCGCGTATTGATCGACGCAGGCTGGCGCGGGCAACCGAATCTGCGGGCTTTCTGCGGAGGCGAAGCGCTGCCGCGCGACCTGGCCGAACAACTGCTGCCGCGCGTCGCCGAGCTTTGGAATCTCTACGGCCCGACGGAGACCACCGTGTGGTCGTCAGTCGACCGCGTCCGCACAGGCGCGGGTCCGGTGCCCATCGGCCGTCCCATCGACAATACCGAAATTTACATTCTCGACGCGCATCGCAAGCTGGCGCCCATCGGCGTCGTGGGCGAACTGTACATCGGCGGAGCGGGTGTGGCGCGCGGATACCTGCGGCGGGCGGAGTTGACCGAAGAACGCTTCGTGCCGCATCCGTTTAAAACAAATGAGCGCGTTTACCGGACCGGCGATCTGGCCCGCCGGCTGCCCGGCGGCACGCTCGAATGCGTGGGCCGGGTCGACCATCAGATCAAGATCCGCGGTTTCCGCATCGAGCCGGGCGAGATTGAAGCCGCTCTGCTGGAGCATCACCAGGTGACCGCGGCCGCGGTTCGCGTATGGCCGGACGCGTCGGGAAACCAGAGCATCGCGGCGTATATCACCGGTTCGCCTGATGCCGATCTGCGACGCTTTCTGGGGCAGAAACTGCCCGATTACATGATTCCCGCGCGCTTCGTGACGCTCGACGCCTTGCCGCTCACGCCCAATGGCAAGGTGGATCGCAACGCCTTGCCGGCGCCGTCGGCCGCAACAGAAATCGACACAGCGCGCCTTGTCGTCCCGCGCAATGAAGCCGAGCGCAAGCTGGCGGCGATCTGGGAAGCCGTGCTCGACGCGCGGCCCATCGGCATCGAGAACAATTTTTTCGACTTGGGAGGCCACTCGCTCCTGGTCGCGAAATTACTGCGCCAGATCGAGGCGGAGTTCGGCCAGCGCCTGTCGATGGCCGCGGTGTTTCAAGCGCCGACCATCGCCCGTCTGGCGGAACTGCTGGCGGACGCGTCCGCGATCGCACGCATGCCAGGAACCATCACGCTGCAATCGTCGGGCGCGCGCGAACCGCTGTTCTGGGTTCAGGGAGGCCCTCTGTTCCGGCCTTTGGCCGCCAGTCTCCACATCAACCGGCCGTTTCTCGGCGTGGACTTCGACCGGGCGGAGCAGGAATCTCCACAACGCACGATTCCGGAGTTCGCCGCGCAACTGGTCCGCAAGATCCGCGCCGCGCAGCCGTCCGGTCCGTATCATGTGGGCGGGTGGTGCATGGCCGGATTGCTGGCCTACGAAGTGGCGTCGCAGTTGATCGAAGCAGGCCAGGAAGTGGCGCTGGTGGTGATGCTCGACGCCGTAAATCCCGAACATTTTTGCGCGATTCCGAAGGGGCGCATGATGGCCAGTAAAGCGGCGTTTCACCTTCGGCAGATGCTGCGCACGCCCATCGGCGACCTGTTTCCGTATGTGTTCGCGCGGGTGAAAGGGATGCTGACGGAAGCATTGAACTGTCCGCCGGCACAAGCATCTCCCTTCGATTTGGCGCTGCTGCCCGCGGCGATCGCCTATCGTCCGCCGCTGATTCGAGCGCGCGTGCTGGCGCTGCAGCCGGCCGACCGGCCCCACGCACGTGATCTGGGAGAGAGCTGGGCGCAGCATATCAAACACGGCAACATCCAGGTTCGCGACGTCCCCGGCGACCACCTCAGCATGTTCGAAGAGCCCCACGTCAAGGCGCTTTCGAGGTGCATAAAAACCTCCCTGCGCGATAATGTCGTGGAGATCAGGCGTGCCAGCTGAAGTAGAAGTCCGCTACGTTTCGCTCGATGCCGCGCCGAGGCTGCGGGAACTGGGCGGCTTCCTGTCGGCGGATGAACGCGAGCGCGCGGCGCGATTCCGCTTCGATCGCGACCGCAATCGATTCATCGTGTGCCGCGGAACTCTTCGCGAATTACTTGCCGCCAGGTTGCGCATCGCGCCCGCGAGCGTGCGCTTTGTCTATGGCAGCTTCGGCAAACCGGCGATCGAGGACCCGGAGATTCGCTTCAACGTCTCGCACGCGCACGGCATGGCGATGATCGCGGTGACGCGGGGCAGGGAAGTCGGCTGCGACATCGAATGGATCGATCCATCGTTCGCCGGCGAAAAAATCCCGGAGCGTTTTTTTTCACCTTACGAAGTCGCCACGCTGCGCGCGCTGCCTATCGCCGACCAGTGCGAGGCGTTTTTCCGGTGCTGGACCAGGAAAGAGGCGTACATCAAGGCGTGCGGCCTGGGAGTTTCTCTGGCGCTCGATAGCTTCGATGTGACGCTCGCGCCCGACCAGCCGGCGGCGTTGCTGCGCGGCGCGGATGGATGGTCGTTTTGGGGGATCGGCGCTCCTCCTGACGGCTACGCCGCCGCAGTTGTGATTGCCGATTAGCCGGCGATCACCATGCCCACCAGTTCGCTCATTTCATCGATGACGAAGTCGGGTGGCGCCTCGGCAAATGTCTCCGGCTGAAATCCCCAGCTGACGCCGCAGGCGCGCACCTGCGCGTTGCGGGCCGTCAACACGTCCACCGCGCTGTCTCCCACCATGATCGTTTGCGCGCGCCCGATGCCGGACTCCTCCATCAGCAGTTCGATCCCTTTCGGATGAGGCTTCTTTTCCTCGAAACTGTTGCCGCCGTAAATGCGAAAAAAATGGCCTTCGAGGCCCAGGCCCTTGATCAGATGCTCGCTGAAGCGCACCGGCTTGTTGGTCAGGACCGCCATTTTCACATCGGCCGCGAGCAATCGATCGAGCCCCTCGCGGACGCCCGGATAGAGCGTGGTCGCATCCAGCATGTGATCGCGATAGTAGTCCAGAAAAAATCGCAATCCGCGCTCGATCTCTTCCTCGTCGCGGCCCGGCAGAGCGCGCCGCACCAGTACGGGCGCGCCATTTCCAACGTAAGAATACACCGTTTCATCGGCCAACAGCGGCTCGCCCAGGTGCAGCCGCATCGCATTTACGGAATCCGCCAGGTCGCGCTTGGAATCGATTAAAGTACCATCCAGATCAAAAATTAAAAGTTCGTTCAACTGTCGGCCTTCTTCAACTTTTCCTGTTTCTTGCGCTTTTTTTGCAGCTCTTCTTCCCACAGCTTGCGGATTTCGAACATGCTGTCTCGAAATGCTTCCTTCACTGCGTTCGGCGCCAGCTTGGAGCAGAGGTTCGAAGCGTCGACCACGTACGGCAAAACCTCCGAGCCGACCATCCAAGTGGGCATGGGCTTCGGCGTAAACGCCATGATCACGGCGACGAAAACCACCGCCAGCAGCGCCCCGCGCAGGAGTCCGAAAAGGCCGCCCAGCACGCGATCGAGCCAGGTCAGCCCCGTCCACTTGAACAGCTTCGCAAGCAGCTTGCCGATCATCGCCCCGGCGGTGAGGAACATAAAGAACACGATGAAAAACCCCAGCATGTTGGCCGCGTTCCCCGACATGGTCCAGTGATCGTGCAGCCACAGGGCGGGAACGCCGTAATACCAGAATCCGAACAGCAGGCCGGAAATGGTGGCGATGAATCCGATGCCGACCCGCGCGAATCCCGCCATAAATCCGGTCGCGACCGAGATTCCGATGATCACCGCCAGCACCACGTCCAGCAGGTTCATATCGATTTTCCCGTCAGCACGCGGTACGCGTCTTTGTATTTTTCGCTGGTCTTCATCGCCACCTCTTCAGGCAGGACGGGCGCTGGAGGCTGTTTGTTCCATCGAATCGACTCCAGGTAATCGCGCACGAATTGCTTGTCGTAAGAAGGCTGCGCGCCGCCTGGCACATACGTTTCCGCCGGCCAGAAGCGGGAGGAGTCGGGCGTCAGGACTTCGTCCGCCAGAATGATTTCCCCATCCACCACGCCGAACTCGAATTTCGTATCCGCGATGATGATGCCGCGCGACTTCGCATATTCCGCCGCCTTCTTATAGATGGTCAGCGTCAGGTCGCGCAGCCGCGACGCAGTCTCCGCGCCGATCATATCCACGACAGTCTCGTAGGAAATGTTTTCGTCATGACCGCTTTGCGCCTTCGTCGCCGGAGTGAAGATCGGCTCCGGCAGCGCGTTGCTTTCGCGCAGCGCGGCCGGCAGAGAAATCCCGCAGAGCGCTCCGGTGCGGACATAATCTTTCCATCCGGACCCCGATAAATAGCCGCGTGCGACGCATTCCACGTCGAACATCCGCGCCTTCTTCACCCACATCGACCGGCCCTCGAATTCCGGCGGCAGTTCGCGGACGTCGGTGCTGATCAGGTGATTCGGAACCACATCGCGCAGAAAATCGAGCCAGAACAGCGTCATCTTCGTCAGCACGCGTCCCTTGTCCGGAATGCCCGTCGCCAGAATATAGTCGAACGCGGAAATACGGTCCGTCGCGACAATCAACAGGCGATCGCCGTCTTCATAAATATCGCGGACTTTGCCGCGGGCGCGCAGCTTGTAGCCGGCGAGATTTGTCTCAAGCAAGGGTGCGGAGGTCAAACCCAATTATACTTATGGAATTGCATGCTTCTATCGATCTTGATTCCCGTCTATAACGAACGGACGGTGGTGGAGCGAAGTCTGTCGCTGGTGCTCGCGGCCCCCTTGCCGGAGAATATGGATCGCGAACTGGTGATCGTCGACGATTGCTCCACCGACGGGACCTCCGACATTCTCGCCCGCCTCGCCGCGAGTGAGCCACGGATTCGCCTCCATCGCCACGCGGTGAATCAGGGCAAGGGCGCAGCCGTTCGCACGGCCATTGAAAAGGCGCAGGGCGATTTTTGCCTCGTGCAGGACGCCGATCTTGAATACGATCCGTCGGAGTACGTCAAGCTGATGCGCCCTCTGCTCGACGGCCGCGCCGACGCCGTGTTCGGGTCGCGATACCTGGTGGGGGAGCAGTCGCGCGTGCTGCCCTTCTGGCATTCCATGATCAACAAATACCTGACGCTGGTATCGAACATGTTCAGCAATCTCAACGTCACCGA
>JBEKOZ010000030.1:0-23142 GCA_049521275.1 Bryobacteraceae bacterium
CATTGCGCAGTTTCATGCCGAGCTGCGTGGCGAAATATTCTTCCCCGGCTTCAATGCCGCCGGCGACATCGGCGAATCCGGGAGTGCCGCGGCGGCGATGCATCTCGTCCGTCAGACGGCGGCGAACGATGCTCCAGTCGCCGAGATTTTCCGTTACGCTCCAGAGGAGTTTCAGAACTCCGCCGCTGAGCGCGGAAATTTCCGCACCGGCTGCTTCGAGAAACTTCTCGGCTGCCTCGCGAAACTCCTCCGGCAGGAGGACGAGAAATTGTCCGCCGCCGCTTGATCCCAGCAGAATCTTGGCCAGGCCGAGTTCGGCAAGCAGGGCGCGGGGCAGTACTTCGCTCAACAAGGCGATCCAGTGCGAACGGCCGGTGAAGACCTGATCGTGGTCGTTTTGTGTGGGGGCGTAAAGAAACTCGTCGATGCCGAGGAGCTTCCCCTGAAGAAATATCTGCAAGGACATTCTGGGGCGAAAGTATCAGCGTAACACGTGTTCCTAGAACATTTCACGCAGAGGCGCAGAGGACGCGGAGAACGCGGATCGACTGCGGCGCCGGTCCGCATGCTTACGCATGGCGGTTCGGTGGCTGCGAGCCGAACGGCCATGTGTGACGGCTGCGGTCTGCGCGCGCCGACGTCTATCGATGGGGGCGCTAAAGCGAGGCGGCGGGCTGAAAGCCCGGCCCCACAAGGGCGCGCTGCGCAGGGCTGCCTCGGAACCGCCATGCGTAAGCATGCGGACAGCTGGCAATCACTAGGTGCGGCTGGTCTCGGCGGTTCGCAGCCAGAAATCGATGGTGGAATTGAGGGCGCGGCTCAGATCGGCAAAGTCGTTGGGCTTTTTGACGTATGCGTTTACATGCAAATCATAGGCCCGATTGATATCCTCGGCGAAGTCGGAGGAGGAGAGCATCACTACGGGAATCCGTCGCAGATGGTCCCGCCGCTTGATATGTTCCAACACTTCAAAGCCATTTTTCCCAGGCATATAAAGGTCGAGAAGCAACAAATCCGGCGCTTCTTTCGAGAGCACCGCGATGGCCTGGTCTCCGTCCGTGACGATTTCGAGATGGTGCGGGATTCCGGTTCGTTTCAGCGCGATCTCGATGAGGCGCCCCGCGGTTCGATCGTCCTCGGCAAGGAGGATACGGGCAGGACCAGAGCGGTGGATTATCGTCATCTAGGAGGATCCGCATCCGCGGCTACCACCTCGGTCTGCTTTCGCAAACTTGGGCGCAGCCGCGAACACGTTTTGGGGACTGCGTACTACATTGTGAATATAGCGTTAACGCTAAAGGGAACATAAGTGAGAAGCAGATAGCTAACGGTTAGCAAAAACTACTAACGTAAGGATGGACATTTCCGGCTCCGCGCATTAGAATAAGCTCCTGCGACCCCACGGAGAGCAAGCGGCTAGTACGGGCGCCGAAAAGGGCCCAGCAGAAGCTGAGGTTCGCGCGGAGCTGAAGAAAATCCTGGGAAGCGCGGGGTTTCGCAACTCGGAACGGATGCGCCGGTTCCTGCGCATTGCGGTGGAGCGGACGCTCGACGGCGCCTCCGACCAATTGAAGGAGTTCTCCCTGGGCCGCGATGTGTTCGACCGGGGCGAGGATTACGATCCGCGGACCGATTCGATTGTGCGGGTGGAGGCGAGGCGGCTGCGCAAGAAGCTGCGGGTCTACTATGAGGGCGAGGGGCTGCTTTCCAAGGTGGTCATCGAGTTCCATAAGGGCAACTATGTCCCGAGTTTCACGCACCGGGCCAGCGGGGGTCCGGCTGAAAAGCAGCTGGATCCCAAGACCGTGGCGGTGCTGCCCTTCACCAATTTAAGTTCCGACCCGGAGCAGAACTACTTTTGCGACGGCATATCGGAGGACATTATCGACGAGTTGAGCGCGGTTCAGGACCTGCACGTGCTGGCGCGCGGTACGACCTTCCGGTATCGCGACCGGGCAAAGGATCCGCACGCGATCGGCATGGAGCTGGGTGTGGGTACGATCGTCGAAGGGAGCGTGCGCAAGAGCGGGGGAATGCTGCGCGTTTCGGCCAGATTGATTGACACCGAAACGGGGCGCGTGCGCTGGTCGACGACGGTCGACCGCCCGGAAACCGATGTCTTCGCGATCAAGGACGCGATCGCGACCGCCGCCAGCGCGATGCTGTCGGACCAGGTGAGTGCCAGTGTGCGGCATCCCCAACCTGCGCCGAATGTCGAGGCATATGCGCTGTATCTGAAAGGGCGGTATGCGGCCAACCGATCCGACGCGGAGGGCTACCGGAGGGCGATCGAGCACTATAGCCGCGCGATCGCGGAGTATCCGGAGTACGCGGCACCATACTCCGGGATCGCCGATGTTTACTCCGCGCTTTCGTCGTGGGGCATGGCGCGGCCGGCGTCGGTGATGCCACTCGCGAAACTGGCGGCGCAGGAGGCGTTACGCCTCGATCCCGGGCTGGCGCACGCGCACACATCGCTCGCCTGGGTGACGTTCTGTTACGAGTGGAATTGGCCGGATGGGCTGGCTCTCGCGCAGAAAGCCGTGATGCTCGAACCCAACTACGCTTACGGGCACGGGGTGATCGGCGCGTTTTACATGATACTGGGCCGCCTTGCCGAAGCGCGGGAAAAATTCGAGGACTCCTTGCGGCTGAACCCGTACGAAATCAGGCCGCACCGGCTGTTGGGGTTAGCGCTCACGATGGAGGGAAGGTTTGAGGAATCGGAACAAAGACTACTGGCGGCGCGCGTGCTGGCGCCCGATTCGCGCGAACTGGTGTGGATGATGGCATGGGTGTACATGGCGCAGGGGCGCATGGAAGAGGCATTAAGTTGTGCGCGGGAATGCCAGAGCGATCCTCCGGTGCCGCGCATGCTCGGGATGTTGGGAGAGGCGCTGGCGAGAAACGGCGAAAAGCAGCAGGCGCGCGAAATCCTGCACCGCATCGAAGACATGGCGACGCGCGACTATGTCGATCCATGGGCGATCGGCCGCTTGTACGTGGCGCTCGGCGACAGCGAGAATGCAATACCGCTGCTGGGACGGAGCATCGAGGAAAGGTCCACGCTGGCTCTGTTTGCGCCGATCGATCCGCTGCTCGAACCGCTGCGAACGGACGCGCGATTCCGCGAGTTGGTCACGCTCCTGCACCTGCCTCCTGCTCCGCGGTCCGCGGCCGGCCGGCCTTAAGAACAGTTATGCAAACAGAGTCGCGATTTATTTCGACCAACGGCATCCGCATGCATTATGTGGAGGCGGGCGCGGGACCGCTGGTGGTGCTGCTGCACGGGTTTCCGGAGTCCTGGCATTCGTGGCGCCATCAACTGAACGCGCTGGCCCAAGCGGGATTTCACGTGGTGGCGCCGGATTTGCGGGGGTACGGGCAGACGGAGCAGCCGAAGGAGCTGGAGGCGTACGATATTTTTCAGCTCACCGGCGACGTAGTGGGGTTGGTTCATGCGCTCGGCGAAAAATCGGCGGTGATCGTCGGGCATGACTGGGGCGCGGCCGTCACGGCTTACGCGGCGCTGTTCCGGCCGGATTTATTTCGCGCGGTAGCGCTGCTCAGCGTGCCTTACTCCCCGCGCGGAAAAATGAAGCCGACCGAGTGGGAGCAGCACAAGTATCCGGGCCAGGTCTTTTATCAGGCTGCGCTGCGGGCGCCCGGCGCGGATGCGTATCTGATGTCCGACGTGCGCATGAGCCTGTGGAGGGGCCTCTATTCGCTGTCCGGCGAAGCCGAGGAGGCGGATCGTTGGAGCCCGGTGCGGGATCCGGCGGTGCGCGGCGTGCCGCTTGTGCCCAAGATGCCTTCCTGGCTGAGCGAACAGGATCTCGATTTTCTCGAAGCCGAATATCGCCGCGCCGGCTTCACTGGGGGCTTGAATTATTACCGCAACATGGACCGGAACTGGACGCTGACGCCGTTCCTCGATGGCGCGAAAATCTTGCAGCCGACGCTGTTCATCGCCGGAGATCGCGATCCGGTGATTGAATTCACCCGCCCGGCCTACGACCGGATGGCGACGAATATTCCCAACCTGCGCAACAGCGTGCTGCTCCCAGGCGTGGGGCACTGGACACAGCAGGAGAGGCCCGAGGAGGTGAATCGCCTCCTGATCGAGTTCCTACGGGGATTAAAATAAGAGTAATGAAACGATTCCTCCCCGTCCTGATCACGAGCGGTCTCGTCACCGTCGCGGCGCTCGCCTGGCAGCAAAAAACAGAACTGCCCGCGCCTTATGCGACTCCGTCCGCGCGCAATAATCCCACGGTGATTAAACGCCCGGAAGGCGCGCAATTGAAGCTCGCACCGGGATTTCACGCGACCGAGTATCTCGCCGATTTCAAGGTCCCGCGCTTCATGCTCCTCGGAGCGCACGGCGAACTGCTGGTGGCAGACAGCGCGAAAGACGGCGAGGGCTGCGTATGGATTTATCCCGACATTGAAAAGAGCAAGGACCGGCGCGTGCTGGTCGGCAAGCTCGACCGGCCTTATGGGCTGGCGTTTTGGAAGGATTACGTATACGTCGGCGAGACGACCTCGATCAAGCGGTATAAATATGACGCGAAGGCGATGACCGCGGGTCCGGGCGAGGAAATCGCGTCGCTGGCGGGCTTCGATCGCGGGCATTGGACGCGTTCTTTGCTGTTCGACCGGAAAGGCGAGAAGTTGTACGTCGGCGTGGGGTCGCAGTCGAACGTCGATGCCGGTGAAAATCCGAACCGCGCCGCCATCAACCGCTACAATCCGGACGGGACCGGGCATGAGTTGTACGCTACCGGCACGCGCAATCCGATCGGGCTGCATTGGTACCCCGGCGCCGATACTTTATGGGCAGCCGTGCAGGAGCGGGATGAACTGGGCGACGACCTGGTGCCCGACTATTTCACGCACATCAAACAGGGCGGCTTTTACGGCTGGCCTTTCGCCTACGCGGGCGCGCACGAAGATCCGCGGCGCAAGGGCGAGAATCCCGCGCTGGTGGCGAAGTCGATCGCCGGCGACGTTTTGATTCCGGCGCACTCGGCGGTTCTCGATTTTGCGTTCTACACCGGGAAAATGTTCCCGAAACATTATCAGGGCGGCGCGTTTTTGGCGTTTCACGGATCGTGGAACCGGTCCCAGCGGCTCGGCTATTCGGTGAACTTCATTCCATTCTCCAACGGAAAGCCCTCGGGCAAGATCGAGGAAGTCCTTGGCGGGTGGATGCTGTCGCCCGATCAGAAGGAAGTGTGGGGACGACCCGTGGCCATCTTACAAATGCCCGACGGCAGCCTGCTGGTAGCGGAAGACGGCGGCAACCTGATTTGGCGAATCTATTACCAAGCGTAGCTCTATTGGGGCTGGCCGCCTCGACGCCGGGCGCGGATTTCTCGCACCGCGCGCATCTCGCACTGAAGCTGAAATGCACCACCTGCCATGTTTCGGTGACGAAAAGCACGCGCGTGGAAGACAACAATCTGCCGCGCCCCGAAGTGTGTCTCGAGTGTCACGAAGCAGCGCCCGCGATCAAGCAACCGCGTGAAACCGCGCTGGCGCATTTTCCGCACGACAAGCACGTGGGCGCGATTCCGTGCCTCACGTGCCACCAAGGCATCGATACGGCGGAGGTGACCAGCAAAGCGAATTTCCCGCCGATGGCACAATGCATCAACTGTCACAATCAGGTGAGTATTCCCGCTAGTTGTTACTTCTGCCACGCGAAAACCATGAACCTGGAGCCCGCGATGCATGGCGATGGCTGGGTGGACGCGCACAGCCGCGTGCGGCGCGACGCCGCGCAAAAACAAAGCTGCCAGATGTGCCACGGCAGGAATTTCCATTGCGCGGGGTGTCATTAGAAGAACCGGCCTCGCCACGATTGGGATCTAGAGCCCGCAGCCGCCTCGCTTCCGAGCCGCGACCGCAGGAAGCGGTTTTGGCCGCTTGTTCCCGACACCGCTTTCGAGCCGCCGAACCGCCACGCGTAAGCGTGCGGTCCGGGCGCCGCACCGGGCCTCGCCACGAGTGGCGACGCGGCACGCCTGGGGGCGCGCGCCACGAACGCCTCATCGACGCGAATGCAGTTCGAAATGATGGAAGGACCGGAACTCGCCGGTCTCGGTGCGGACCAGCGCGAATCCCAGCTTCTCCAGCACGCGCACCGAAGCATCGTTCCCTACCTCGACCGCGGTCACGATTCGCGAGAGGCGTAGCTCCTCGAACCCGAAGTTCACGAACGCGTGACCCGCCTCCGTAGCCAATCCGCGCCCCCAATAAGCCCGTGCCAGGTAGAACCCAAGCGACCCTTCGCCGGCAACGACGTGCCCCGCCGATTCGAAATGCGGGTACACGCCGCAGCGGCCGATATAGCGGCCTTCCGGCTTGTAGATCGTCGCCCACATGGCCATCCGGTTCGATATGGGCTTTTTAAGACCTTCTTGAAACCTACGCTCCGCCTCGGCGCGCAGCCGTGGAGCGCCGCCGACGTAACGACGCACTTCCGGATCCGCTTCCATTTCGCAGAAGGCGTCCAGATCCGCCGGCTCATGGGCGCGAAACAGCAGCCGCTCCGATTCGAGAACGATCATTTAAACAGGGATTTCAGATACTCCCAGATCTGCAAATGCCTGCCCGGGCAGCGCACCCAGTCCGAGGGAGCGTAGGAGACTACGTTGGTGCTGGTTTCCACCCACAACCCGAACGGTTTCACATTCGGGATATCGATGGCGAAAACGACACCCGATCCGCAGACGTCCACCGTGTCGATCTTCGCATTGGCGGCGTCCTTATACATCCCCGAAGGACCCCAGTCTTCGGTGAACCTTTCCGGCGGATAGTATTTGCATGGAGTCTCCTGCGTGCAACCCCAAAGCTTATACGCATCCTGATAATTCTGCTGCTTCAGCAAAGTGAGAAACTGTTTCACCACCCGCTCCTGCCGCCAGGTCCGGAAAGTAAAAAACAGGATGGCGCCGAAAATCAGGATTCCCACCAGCCAAACCGCAATCCGTTTATTGCGCCGCTCGCGCCGCGCATCGGTAACACCGTAGGAGGAATCCAGGAATCCGGCCATCTTAGCGCGCTACTTCACCGGATAGGCCTTATCGTAGGCGGCGATCACGTCGGCGGTGACGTCGAACGCCGGCTTGAAGGTGATGAGGGCACTCGCCTCGACGATCATATCCAGGCCCTTCTCATCGGAAATCTTTTTCACCACTTCCAGCATGCGGGTCTGCGCACGGGCCAGAACTTCGTTGCGGTCGCGTTCCACGTCGGTGCGCAAATCCTCGTCCAGGCGCTTCGCTTCGCGCTCTTTTCGCGCTCCGCGAGCCTGCAAATCAGCCTCGCCCGCGGCGCTCAGCTTGCCCTGCGCGCTTTGCAGCTGCGTCTGGATGTCGGCCAACTCGCGCTGCGCTTTATCGAGATCGTCCTGCCGCTTCTTGTACTTGATCTGCATGTCGTTGCCGGCTTTCTTGATCTCCGCCGTCTCGAGGATGGCCTTTTGCAGGCTGACGACGCCCACTTTCATCTGCGCCGTGGCAGGAACGGAAAAAAGCCCGGCGGCACACACCGCGAGAGCGATAGAGGAACGGAACATGGTTTGCATCAAACTCCTTTTATGCATTTATTTTAGCAGCCCCCTATTTTAGCAGCATCTCAGCGGCCGGGGCGGACCTGCGGCCCGAGGAAAAGAACCGGCACATGCGTGTCGTAATCGAACGGCGCGCCGTGCGTGGTTCCGCTGCGGCTGACGATCCAGTAGGGATCGAGCATGACGAAGACGTTCCCCGACCGCGCCGCATTAAATCCGTTGCGGATGCGTACGCCGACGGAATCATCGGCGATCGCGCCATTCATCAAGGATGCGCGCGTGTACACGCGAAAAACGTGCGGCAGTGCGCGGATCGCGTCGGCGGCCACACGCTCTTCTTCCGCCATGTCGACGGTGGGAAGGC
Source organism: Bryobacteraceae bacterium (assembly GCA_049521275.1). GTDB lineage: Bacteria > Acidobacteriota > Terriglobia > Bryobacterales > Bryobacteraceae > Palsa-187. Next base: position 7,944 of record JBEKOZ010000030.1, read on the forward strand.
CTTCGAGAAACAGCGAACCCTCCCCGGAATACAGGATCCACTTGCCCGCCGCGGGAGCTCCGAACCTGGCAGCCAGCGCCTTTTCCACAGTGTCGAGCTCGTTCTTTTCATCGAATCTCCCGCCCGGCATTTTGCGCTTCTGATTCACTTCGGGCACCGGCGAGACGCCGTGATCGGCGGTGAGCACCACCAGGACGCGGCCTGCGCCCGCCTCGGCCTCCGCCGCGCGAATCAGCTCGCCCACCAGCTTGTCGACGCGTAGCGCCATATCGTGCACTTCCTCGGCATCGGGCCCCACTGCGTGCCCGACGTAATCGTTCGCTGAAAAACTCACCGTCAGCAGATCGATTTTGGAACCCGCGCCCAGCTTCTCGGCGACGATCGCCTTCTCCGCGAATTTGAGAATCAACTCATTGCCCCACGGCGTGGCGTCGAGCGCCGCGTAGAATTTCGCGTCCGGCGTCGCGGCCATCGCCTTGCCCATCCATTCCTTGCCCGCGTACTTGTCGGCGGGATGTGCCGCGTTGAATTCCGTCACCCATTCCGGAAGCGCATCGAAGTAATACGTGCTGCTGACGAAGTTGCCGGTCTTGCCGTCGAACCAGTACGCGCCGTCGGCCATGTGACCAGAGGGCAGAATGGCCGCGCGATCCTTGATCGACACGCCCACAACCTTGCCCCCCTTGCCGGACATCTTCATTTCATCGCCTAACGTGGACTGGAGCAGCCGGTTCGGCGACGATCCTTCGCCCGTCGAGCCGAGCAGCTTGGTCTCTCCATCGGAGACGCTGGTCACTCGTTTCTTCGACGCGGTGTCCCACCATTCATTGCCGATGATGCCACTGAGAGCGGGTGTCGCGCCGCTCAAAAATGTCGAGTGGCCGACGGCCGTGACGGTCGGCACGTGCTCGAAACGGGCGTTGGTAAACGTCGCGCCGTGCTCGAAGAATCGTTTGAATCCGCCGGTGTATTCGGAGTGGAACCTGGTGAGATAGTCGTAGCGAAACTGATCGATGACGATCGCGACGACCAACTTTGGCTGCTGCTGCGCGCCTAGCGGGAGGGCGATGAAGAGAGCGAGAATCCAATTGCGCATGGACTCTCTAGTTTAGCAAGTGCCGCCGCCCGGCCTAATCTTCTCCGAGTTTAACAATTCGATAAACTCTCTCAAATCGCGTTGCAGCCGCATCCCCGCCCTCCGGGTAAATCATTTCGATCATGATCGAGAGCCGCTGTTGCGGAGTCAGTGCGCGATAATATGCCCGGTCAGCCGCTTCGGCTTCTTCAAACGTTGCGAACTTTTGTATCACCCGCTCCACGAGTGGTGTGTCCCGGTCGTTCCGACTTGTCTGTCCGCATGTTGACGCATGGCGGTTCCGTTGAGGTCCCAGCAACGGCAGAGATGGACGGCGCGCAGTCGCCTCTGAACCGCCATGCGTCAGCATGCGGACCAGGCGCCGAAGTTCCCGCTGTTGGAACACCGCGCCCCGCTCAGTTCTTCGGATTGCCTTCCTTCGCGAGGCGCACCCTGGCGGCTTCCAACTTGCTCTTCACCTTCGCGACGTCCCCAGGCTCGACGTCGGCGGGTAAGCTCTTCTCGAATTCCTGGAGGGAAAGCTGCCATTGCGCGATGGCCTCCTTCACCTTCGACTCGCGGAGCAGCACGTCGCCCATGTGATCGTGAACCGTGGCGTCGCGCGGCGTCCGGAGCAGTGCCTGGCGCAGATTCTCCTCCGCCTCCGGCAGCCGGTTCATTTTGTAATAGACCCACCCCAGGCTGTCCAGATAGGCTCCGCTATTCGGTTCCAGATCCAGCGCTTTGGTAATCAGCGTGAGCGCTTCCGTCAGCTTCACATTGCGATCCGCCAGCATATAGCCCAGATAATTGAGCGCCGGCGCGTAATCGGGACTCACCTCGAGGATCTTCCGGAACTCCACTTCGGCCAGGTCGATCTTCTTCATCTTTTCGTACATCGCGCCGCGCTGGAACCAGATGCCGATTTTGTCTTCCTTGCTCACCGCCAGCTTCTCCGCGGCATCGAGCGCCTTCCCTTCCTCGTCGAACTTCCGGCCACGGTCGTAGATCTGCCCGGCGAGCTCCAGGTAGATTTCGAGATCGCTCTTCCCGTCCAGCAGCTTCCTCATCTCGGCCGCCGCCGCATCCGTCTGGCCCATATCGGCCAGCACATCCGCACGCGATGCGCGCAGTGCCCGATCTTCCGGCCATTTCTTCAGCGCCGCGTCGGCTTCCCGCTGCGCCTTCGGCAGATCCTTGCCCAACCGGTAAGTCAAGACAATCTTCGACGCCATCGCCGCATCCTGATCGTGATCCAGTTCCGCGACCTGCCGCAGCGCCTCCACCGCGGGTTCGATCTGGTCGTTCAGGCTGTAAAATCCCGACAGCCGCTCCAGCAGAATGATGCGGTTGTCCCGCTCCTCTTTGGTGTAGTTCTTCTTCGCGGTGGTATCCAGAATCTCCTTCAGGCGTCCCGTCGCCTCGGACATCTTGCCTTCCGATTCCAGAATCACCACTTCGTTGTAACGAATTTCCAAATTGTTCGGCTCAATCGCGCGAGCCTTATCCTCCGCCTCGCGAGCCTTCGCAAAATCCCTCATCTGCGTATAGATATTCGAGATGCGCAGGTAGGACTCCGCGTCGCTCGGCTCCTCCGTCACCAGATCCTGATACACCTTCAAGGCTTCCTGGAGCTGCGTCGCTTTTCTCAGATCCCCCGCCAGGAACCGTTTCAATTCGGTCGCGTTCGGAGGACTCAGCTCCAAGGTGCGCTTCAGTGTTTCCGCTGCCAGCGCGTACTCGTGCATCTGTTCATAGGCCGCGGCCAGCGCCTGCAGGCTGCGCGGCGTCGGATTCTTGGCCGCCAGTTTCTTCAACAGATCCGCCGCCTGCGTGGTATCGCCCAAGTCGGCATAAACCATCGCCAGACCAGTCAACGCGTCCTCATTATCCGGATCGATCTCGAGCGCCTTCTTGTAAGCGTTCTGTGCCTCCACCGAATTCTGCGAGACCTTTTCGAGCCGGCCCAGCATCAGCCACGAATCGGTGTCCTTCGGGTCGAGCTCGGTGATTTTCTTGTACTCTTCAACCGACTTCTTGAGCATCCCTTCGTCGATCCGGTGCTCCTGGCTGTCGCCGATCTGCCGCGTGTAAATACGCCCCAGCATGCGGTGCGCGTTTATGTCGTTCGGATTCGCTTTCAGCGCCTCTTCGGCGTCGCTCTGCGCCTCGCGAAGACGGCCCGTCTGGATGTAGAGCTCGGATAGCTCTTCACTTAGCATCGGCGTTTGCGGATCTTCTTTAATCGCCAGTTTATAATTCTCGATCGCCTTCTTGATGTACTCGGCGCTGCCGTTCTGGCTCGCCAGGTCCGCAAACATATGACCAAGGGAGTAATGATAATAGGCTGCCGCGCGGTCCACTGTTTGCGCCTGGCCGCTGGCCGTCAAAAATCCTCCGATGGCGGCGATCGTCCATGCTTTTCGAATTAGGGATGCCTCAAGCATTCATTCTCTCTCTTCCATCATCAGTATATAAGTTCGGACGCTCCGCCGGGGTACGATGGCAGAGAAGTGGATCTCCCAGCGAAGCCTTCCCTGATTGTCGTCGCCGGACCCACCGGCTCCGGCAAAAGCACCCTCGCGCTGCGCCTTTGCGAAGAATTTTCGGGCGAGATCGTCAATTGCGATTCCCTCCAGCTTTACCGCGGCTTCCATGTCGGAACCGCCAAAACGCCCGAACCCGCGCGCCGCGGCGTCCCTCACCATCTGTTGGACGTGCTCGACCCCGCGGACGGTTACTCCGCAGGTGAGTACGCCCGCCTCGCCCGCGGGATCATCCACGAAATCTCCGGCCGCCGCCGTCTGCCTGTCGTCGTCGGCGGAACCGGATTCTATCTGCGAGCCCTCCTCGATGGCCTTCCCAGCCTGCCCGAAAGCGACATCGCGACCCGCGCTCGATTGATGGACCGCGAACAGAAGCGCCCGGGCAGCATGCGCCGTCTTCTCACCCGGCTCGACCCCGCCGCCGCGCAACGGATTCACGCGAATGATACCCAGCGGTTGATGCGCGCGCTGGAAATTCGCCTGCTCAGCGGACACGGTTCTCCGTCTGCGATCGAAACCGAGCCGTTCACGGCCTACCAGGTATTAAAAATCGGCCTCGATCCCGACCGCGCCGCGCTCTACGCCTTGTTGGACGCCCGCACACTCCAAATGTTTCAATCCGGATTAGTTAAAGAGGTTGAAACATTGCTGAAAAATGGCTGCACCGGAAATGAGAAACCTTTCGAATCGCTCGGCTATCGCCAGGCATTGTCCTATCTCCGCGGTGAAATCGAACTTGATCGCGCCGTCTACCTGACCCAACTGGAAACACGGCACTACGCCAAACGGCAGTGGACCTGGTTCCGCCGCGACCCCGAAATTCATTGGCTGACCGGGTTTGGCGACACGCTCTCCATTATCGACCAGTGTTCGCAAATACTGCGGAGCTTTCTATAAAGAATTTTGTTTTGTTCAGTGAGTAACGGAACCAAAGCTTCGTTCGCCCGTATTAAGTACAGAGTGAGTGACACTCACTCCATGAAATCTTGACCAATTGGTCAACCTAGAGGAAACTTTCTGATGAATTTGTCTAAGCTCATGCTGTCTTTCGGCACCCTCGCACTGGCTGTTGCGAGCGCTGCTTCCAATTACCACTTCTCGATCCTCCAGTCGTCGTACATCGCTGGCCAGGAATTGAAGCCGGGCGATTACAAAATTGAAGTGAATGGCGATAAAGCCACCATCAAGTCTGGAAGGCAAGTAGTCGAAACCGCTTCAGTTAAGGTGGAAAATGGCACCGAGAAGTTCGGTGATACGTCTGTCAGCTATAACAATGCCGACGGCAAGTTGACGGTGAAGGAAATCCGCATCGGCGGGACCACCACCAAACTCGTTTTCAACAACTAACCCCCCAAATGGCCGAGGATCGGGACGCCCGCGTCCTCCTCGGCCTTCTTTCTATCCAGCCCATCACTTCTTTTTATCGGTCCTTCGGTAACAAGAGTATGCCCCGCGTGCGTTTCTAATCTATGAAGCTATTCCAGTTTACTTTTTGTTTTGCTTCACTCGCCCTCCTGGCAAGTGCGGAATCGGTCTATAAAGTCACCCTGAGTGAGCCCGCTGTGATTGAAGGCTCCGCCGTGAAACCGGGCGACTACCGGATTGTGATCGAGGGCAACACGGCAACACTGACGACCGGAAAAACCAGCCTGCAAGTCCCCGTTAAAGTGGAAATGGGAAAGCAAAAGTTCGCCTACACTTCCGTGGATACCCGGACCGAAGCCGGCCAGACCATCGTCGACGATATTCAAGTCGGGGGCACCCGCACAATTCTCGTTTTCAAGCGCTAGCGTTGTGTCTCAGTCCGCATGCTGACGCATGGCGGTTCAGTGGTTCCCCATCCTCCCGTTACTCCTCACCGCCGCCACTGAACCGCCATGCGTAACAGGCTGCGGAAAAAGTCTTTGTCAATGCCGATCGATAAATCGGCGACGCAATTAGACGCGCTGTGTGCGATCATCGAGCCTCGGGGATACATTTTGCTACCCCCGAATTTTGCCATTTTGAGCCCTCAGAAGACTTTTTCCGCAGCCTGGTAAGCATGCGGACGCCCTTGCCTGATCGCGTCCAGTGGGGCCGACTTCAGGCGGCTCCGCGACCTCCGCCGCATTTTAGCCGGCCCAGTTTCGCGCCCCCTTGCTACAATAAGGTAAATGCAGCGTTGGCTCGCCGTGTGTCTGTTCGGATTGGCTGCGCTCCCTCCCGTCGCTGCCGATACCGCCGCCGTTCTCCCGTTTCTCAATAAGGCCGCCGCTAGCCCCAATCTTGTTTGGATCGGTGAAAGTGTCGCCGAAACGGTGCGCGAAGCCCTGGGCATCACCGGCATCCCCACGCTTGACCGCAATGATACGCAGGAAGCATATCGCCGACTCAGCCTGCGCCAGGGGATTCCGCTCACCGAAGCCTCCGTCTTTAAGATCGGCGAAACGCTCGACGCGGAAAGCGTCGTCTACGGGTCGTTTGAATTTACCCCGCCCGCTTCTGGACCCATCACCACCGGTTCGCTGCAAGTCACCGCGCGCGTTCTCGATCGCCGCCACATGCGCGCCAGCCCGGACTTCACCGAAACCGGCTCGCTCGAGGATCTGGCAACGATTGAAGCCCATCTCGCCTGGCGCGCGCTCACTCTGATCGCCCCCGCCATGGCTCCCCCGGAGTCCGAATTCCGGACCCTCCGCACCCCCATCCGCCTCGACGCCGAGGAGAACTATGTGCGCGGTTTGCTCGCCCATTCCGCCGAGCAGAAGGAAAAATATTTCACCGCCGCCACTCGCATCGATCCGCACTTCGCGCACGCCTGCTATCAGCTGGGCCAGCTTCACTATCAGCGCAAGGAATACAAACTGGCGGTGACCTGGCTCGAAAAAGTCGGCTTGGCCGATATTCATTCTCATGAAGCGAACTTCCTGCTCGGCCTCGCCCGTTTTCAATCCGGCGACTATAAAGGTGCGCAGCAGACCTTTCAGATGATCGCCGCCGCCGTTCCGCTCAGCGAGGTTTTCAACAATCTCGGCGCCGCCGAAAGCCGCGCCAATTTGCAGCAAGCCTCGATCGACGATTTTCATCGCGCGCTCGAAGGCGATGCGAACGATCCGCTCTATCGCTTCAACCTCGGATACGCGCTCTGGAAAAAGGGCGACTTCGCCGCCGCTGCCGATTGTTTTCGCGCCCTGCTCGAAGCCAATCCAGCCGACTCCGCGACCCCTTTGCTGCTCGCCCGCTGCATGAAGAAACAGGGCCCCCGCTACAGCCCCGATCCGCGTCTTGATAACCTGGAACGCTTGAAGACCAATTTTGAAGAGCGTGCCTACATGCAATTAAAATCTCTGCTCGCGCCGGACCATCCATGAAGATAAGGATTCGTTGGGGATCTCGCGGGCCTGCGGTAGTGGCGGATGTCCCCCCTGAAATTCCGCCCGCGCCGGCCGCTCCGGAGGAGGCCCAGCCCGAAACTCAGGCGGAAAGCAGTTCTCCTGAAACCGTAGTTCCACCGCCCCGCGAACCGGGTATAATCGGAAAGCTCATGATCGAAGCCTACGGCGCATCCAACGTCGGGTGCGTGCGCACTAATAATGAAGATTACTTCCTGGTCGCTCCCACGATCGGACTCTACGTCGTCGCCGACGGCATGGGCGGCGCGCAAGCCGGTGAGCACGCCTCCAAGCTCGCTGTGGAAACCGTCTTCGACCTGGTGCAGAAACTCGACCCGTCGCCCCGCGATGCCGATACCGTCTCCGATGCCCTGGTCTCCGCGTTTGAAGAAGCCAACCGCCGCGTGATGGACGCCGCTTCTTCCGATCCCAGCCTCGAAGGCATGGGCACCACGCTGATCGCCGCGATGGAAAGCGACGAGGGCCTGATCGTCGCGAGCGTAGGCGATAGCCGCGGCTATGAATCCAACGAGGATTTACTCAAGCTCATCACCGAGGACCAGACCTGGGTCAATGAAGTCGGCCGCCGTTTGGGCATCGAAGAAGAGAGTCTCAAGACCCATCCCATGCGTCATGTGCTCACCATGGCCATCGGCGTTTCGGAACAATTGCGCGTCCACACCTACGAGCTCCACCTGACCCCCGGTACCCAGGTCCTGCTGTGCACCGACGGTCTGCACGGCGTTGCTCCCGAGCAAGAAGTAGCTACCATTCTTCACTCCAAGGATTCGCTCGAATCCAAATGCGAAAAACTAATCGCCTCAGCCAGAGCCCACGGCGGCCCAGACAACATCACCGCGGTGCTGCTGAAAAGTAGCCAGTAGCCAGTAGGCGGAACACGCAGCCTACTGGCTCCTGGCTGCTATCTTCGACAGAACATCCGCCTTCGTCTCGTGCCTCGTCAGATGCGGATACATCTCTCCGCCGTGATAGTCGACCTTGAAGGTCTGATAATATTCCCCGTTCTTTACCAGCAGCTCAATGGGAGCCGTTTTGCCCACCGCGCTCTGCACCGCTTCGCGCAGGATCACCGGGTAATATTGCTTGCCGTTGACCGCGATCAGCTTCGTCGCCGGAGAGATCCCCGCTTTCTGCGCCGGCCCGCCGTAGGCGACATCTGAAATGTTGCCTTCTTCAGAAACCTTCAGCCCGATGGAGTACAACATATTGATGACCTTGTTGTCCTCTTCGATGTCCCGCCACATCCCGGATCGCGAGGTGCTGTAGGTCAGCTTCCAGCCGGCGTTTTCGATTCCTCCCAGCGGCGCGTGCGGCGCGGTGGAGGTAAGGCGTTTGTTGAGAAAGTCCTCCCAATCGTAAGGCTGGACGGCATTTAACGCGGCAACAACATCTTCGAACGTATAGGTCTTGAGCGCCGGCGCCCCGCCCGGTCCGCCTGCAAAGGAGCGGCAGAAATCGTTGAGCGATTTCGTCCCTTTACTCAGTTCCCGAATCAACACATCCGCTTCCAGCCAGATGAGAGTGCCTTCATCGTAGTAATCCGTGCCGCGCCGGTACTCCGCGTAATCCTCGCGGCCGTTATAGAGCAGCTGCGCCTCGACCGCCGTATCTTCGAGCGGCCTCCAGGTGCGCCCGGACTTCCGGTCGAGCGCGGCCGCTATAATCGCCAGATTCTCTCGAAACTCCTCCGCCGTCAACAGTCCGCTGCGAGCCGTCAGGATCTCCCCAAGATACTGCGTCAGCCCTTCATAGACCCACAGCAGGCCGCCCTTCATCGGCTGGCTGTAATCGGGCGTGGCCAGCCCCGCCGGCCGGCGGTATTTTCCATTCCAGGAATGGATAAACTCGTGCGGCAACAAGTCCGCGTTGACCTTCCGCGTCATCTCGTCAATCATGCCGCGTTCGCCGATGCGATCGTCGCTCGACTCATGATGCTCGAGTCCGAAGCTCGCCACGTGGTCGCTCAGCGTCAGCAGAAAATGATAACTGCGATAATGCCGCGACCCGAACAGCGCCCCCGTTTCGAGCACCAGGTTCTTGTAATGCTCAATCAGTTCATCGCTCAATTCAATGGACCGCTCGCTATCGCCCGCCACATGCAGGTAATGCCCCGGCCCCAGTTCAATTGTTCTGTAATGCGCTCCGGCGGACACCGGAGAATCGATCAGCGTGGTCAACGAAGACGGTTGAAACTCCACCTCGTTCCCCGACTCCCGCGCAATAGGCAACGCTGTTCCGTATTTCCATCCATTCGGAACTTTTAAAGAAGCCTGCAAGCGAATCTGGTCGGACGGCGTTCCTTCCGGATACAGCAGCACCTGATTCCAATTCAGTACCGCCAGCTCCGTCGTCGCCGACGCCCCGGAGGTAAATCCGGACGCTTCAGGCGGCGTTACGAAATCGAAAACCACGTCCAACGAGCTCGCCCCCTCAGGCACAGTCACGTGCAGCGCGTACATATTTATCGCGTCCCGTTTCCAGGGGATGATTTTTCCGCCCGCGGTAATTTTCAAACCCACCAGGTCGACCACCGGACCGCTCGGCGCATGCTCGCCGGGAATCCATTCCGGGTACAACAGGGTCATCGGACCCGGCTTGGCGGGGATGTTCATCGACGCATGCAAAATGTGCTTCGAAGCGTCGGTTGCATCCAGGCGCAGCCTTATCGGCGCGTCTTGCGCGGCCATAAATGAGCATAAAGTGATAAAAACGACGCTCCAACGCATCTTATTTGACCATAATTTCACGATAGTAGAAGATCAGGTCCGTGGAGGGCGCGGCGACCCCCAATTGCCGCAAAAGCGACATCGCCTGCCCCCGGTGCAAGGTGGCGTGGTTGACCACATGGAGCACAATCTGCCACACCGGCGTCTGATGGACATTGCCCTTAAGATCTTTATAATCAACGACTCGGAGAATCTCGTCGTCGCTGAGCGCCGTCGCCCAATCCTCCCACTCCTTTTGAATCTCCGGCCACTGCGCATCCCGTTCAAGGACCCCCGGATCGACGGCGCGCGCGAACCAGACCCGATCCGCCAGGAAAATATGGTCCAGCGTCCCCTTCAGGCTTTTATGAGAGACGCCGAATTCGCGATTCTGCTCTTCTTCGCTCAATGCCCGCGCGGCGTTGAGCAGTTTGCGCGACGCCCAACTGGAATAGAAAATGTGATGGCGGATTTCCGCGGCCGTCATCGGAGAAGCCAGCTCCTCATCGATCGAGAAACCAAATCGGAGGCATCTTGCTGCACGAAATGGCCGGCGCCGGGAATCGTCACCAGGGTTAAATCCATTCCCATCCAATCCCATGTATTGTTTAGCGCACCGGAGAGCAGCGCCGTGTCGTTCAAGCCGTGGATCATCAATACGGGCATCTGCGTTTTTACCACCGGCGATTTATCTTCGACGTACGGCTCGCGGGGATAGTTGCGCTTGTAGTAATTGAGCATGGCCTGGATATCGGAGCGCTGAAACGCTTCCAGATATTTCTTTTTCGCCTCCGGATCTTTCACCCAAAAGGTGAGCTGCTCCGGCGTCATGGTGGCTTCCGGGGTCTGGAAGGTGCGCGCGTAGGCGCTGGCCTTCTGTTGCGCCGGATTGTTGGCCAGTTCGCGCGATAGGCCTCGCGGATGCGGCAGATTTAGAATGATGAGTTTTTCGGTCGCCTGCGGCACGTTAAGCGCCACCTGCCAGGCGACGAGTCCGCCCCAGTCGTGGCCGACGATGATCGCTTTTTCGCGGCCCAGCGCATGGATCACGGCAAGGACATCGCCAACCAGCAAACGCACATCATAGTTCTCGACGCCTTTGGGTTTGTCGCTGAGGTTGTAGCCGCGCTGGTCGATGGCCACGCATTGATACTTGTCCGAAAGCGCCTCCATCTGGTCGCGCCAGGTGTACCAGAAATCCGGAAAACCGTGAATCATCACGATTAACGGACCTTGTCCCAGACTGGCGTAGTGAATCTTAACCCCGTTCGAATCGGCATAGCCGTGAGTCACCCTGGACTCGATGTCGCCAGCGTGGAGGCTGGCTAGCAGAACCGGCAACATTAGAAATCGCATAAAGCCAGTGTAGAATGAACTCGATGCTCACCGAGACCATGTCAGTCCGCGCAGGGGAAGAGATCGATGCCGGGGCGCTCAGCGCCTACCTCGCCGGCAGAATCGAAGGAATCGAACACGGGATCGTCATCCAGCAGTTTCGCGGAGGGCACTCGAACCTTACTTACCTGCTGCGGATTAACGGGCGGGAGATGGTGCTCAGGCGCGCGCCGCTGGGCCCGGTGGCGCCCAAAGCGCACGACATGGTTCGGGAGGCGCGCGTGCTCGAAGCGGTGCATCCGCATTTTCGATGCGCGCCGGAAGTTTACCTGATCTGCGAAAACGCGTCGGTGATTGGAGCGCCATTTTTTCTGATGGAGCGGCGGCGTGGAATCATTCTGCGCGACCAGATCCCGCCGCGGGTCGCGGTGCATCATAATTATGCGCGGCGCATCAGCCGGGCGATTGTCGATTGCCTGGTGGAGATGCACGCGATCGACGTCGAGCAGACGGGCCTCATCGCGCTGGGCAAGCCCGAGGGGTTCGTGGCGCGGCAGGTGAAGGGCTGGTCCGAGCGCTGGGAGCGGGCGCGGACGGAGCCGAGTCCGGAAATGGACCGGGTGATGGCGTGGCTGGCGGCGACGATTCCCGCGTCCGGGCTTCCGACGCTGGTGCACAACGATTTCAAGCTCGATAACGTGATGATCGACGCGGGGTCGCCGGACCGGATCGAAGCGGTGCTCGATTGGGAGATGACGACGATCGGCGATCCTTTGTGCGACCTGGGACTGACGCTGTGTTACTGGAGCTCGGCGGTGGTGCCGGGCACGGGACATGAGGCGCTGACGGCGGGGCCGGGTTGGTATTCGCGCGATGAGTTCGTGGAGCATTATGCGAAGAAAACGGGCCGGGATCTTTCGGCGCTCGGGTGGCATGAGGTGTTGGGAGTGTTCAAGCTCGCGGTGATTTTGCAGCAGATTTATTTTAGGTATTGGAAGGGGCAGACCGCGGACGAGAGGTTCAGTAAGTTCGATGAGCGGGTGAAGGCGCTGACGGGGTTGGCTTCGGAGATGGTGGAGAGGGCCTGAGCGGAGAAGTTCCTGACCGGGCCTCGCCACGAGTGGCGACGCGGCACGCACGAGTGCGTGCGCCACGGAAGACGGGCAATTTGGCGTGGGGCGAAAGCCGGGACAGAGCGGTCAGTCCCGGTTTTCGCGCGGTTCAGAATCGGTATGGGTCATAATAAAAAACTTGCGGTGGTGGGGCGGCTTTTCTTTGCCGTTTGCATGGTGGGGTTTGGCATTCAGAACTTCTACTACACGGGCTTTCTGAAGGGGCTCGAGCTGACACCTGAATGGGCCCCGTGGCACACGTTTTGGGCTTATCTGGACGGCGCGCTGTTGATTGCGGGCGGCGTGAGCATTGCGATTGGAGTGAGGGCGCGGTTGGGCGCGATGCTGGTGAGCGCGGTTTATTTCGCCAGCGTGATCCTTCTCCGGCTGCCTCGAATCGGCTTGACGATTCACGATATCGGCGAGCGGACCGTGCTTTTTGAGCCGCTGGTGATCGGCTGCGGCGCATGGTTGCTGGCGCGGAAATCCAGGTGGGCGCGGATTCTTATCGGCGTTTCGATGATCGTGTTCGGGATCGATCATTTTGTGTTGCTGCGCTTCATTGCCACGCTGATTCCATCGTGGATTCCTTTCGCTTTGTTCTGGTCGGCGTTCACGGGCGCTGCTTTTATCGCGGCGGGTGTGAGCATCATTACGCGCTGGCGGATTCGTCTGGCGTCGGCCATGCTGGGGTTGATGTTGTTCCTGTGGGTGGTGGTGGTGCATGCGCCGAGAATCGCGGCCAGTCCGCACAATCAGAACGAATGGAACAGCGGGATGGTGGCGCTGGCGATCTGCGGCGTGGCGTGGATGCTGAAGGAATGAGCGTCCTGTACCTGATTCGTCATGGGCAGGCGGGGACGCGGGAGCATTACGATTCGCTGTCGGATCTGGGGCGGGCGCAGGCGCGGCTGCTGGGTGAGCATTTTCGCGCACAGGGGATACACTTCGCGGCGGCCTATTCAGGATCGCTGGAGCGGCAGCGGGCTACGGCGGCGGAGATTTGCGCTGATTTTACCGCTGATTCCGGATGGGATGAATTTGATTTATCGCGGGTGTATCGCGAGCTTGCTCCCCGGTTGAGCGAGGACGACGAGCGGTTTCGTATCGAATACGAGGAGATGCGCGGCGCGATTGCCCGGCAGGACTCCGCGGTCGATCGCAAGTGGAACGACTGCGATAAGAAGTGCGTCCGGGCGTGGGTCGAGGGGCGCTATTTATATTCGGGCGAGTCATGGAAGGCATTTGTCGAGCGCATTCACGCGGCTCTCGGGCGCGTGGTGGATGCGGCGCATGAGGGGAATGTCGCGGTGTTCACGTCGGCGACGCCGATCGGCGTTTCCGCGGCGCGGACTCTCGAGATCGGCGACGGACGCGCGATGTGGCTGGCGGCGGTGATGTTCAACGCATCGTTCACCACCATTCGCGTGCATGGGGACGAAATTCGGCTGTTTACTTTCAACGCGATCCCGCATCTGAACGAAGCACGGCTGCGGACGTTCCGATAATATGGTTGCACCTATATGAACTTTGAACATTCTTCCAAGGTGAAGGATTTTGAGCAACGCCTGGTCGCGTTCATGGATGAACACATCTATCCGAATGAGGCGCGGTATCACCACGAGATCGACCAGAATCGCTGGGTGCCGGTGCAGGTGATTGAGGAGTTGAAGCCGAAGGCTCGCGCTGCGGGATTGTGGAATTTGTTTCTCCCACATGATGACCATGGCGCCGGGTTGACGAATCTCGAGTATGCTCCGCTGTGCGAAATCATGGGGCGGTCGACGATGGCGCCGGAGGTGTTTAATTGCTCGGCGCCCGATACCGGGAACATGGAAGTGCTGGCGCGCTACGGCACGCCGGAGCAGCAGGCGCGGTGGCTGAAACCTTTGCTGGCGGGCGAAATCCGGTCGTGCTTTTCGATGACGGAGAAAGATGTTGCGTCGTCAGACGCCACCAATATTCAGTCGAGCATCGTGCGCGAAGGGGATGAGTACGTCATCAACGGGCGCAAGTGGTGGTCCTCCGGCGCGGGCGATCCGCGATGCAAGATTTCGATTTTCATGGGGAAAACCGACCCGTCGGCTCCGAAACATAAACAGCAGTCCATGATTTTGATGCCTTTGGATACGCCGGGCATCAAGATCGAACGGATGCTGCGCGTGTTCGGCTACGATCACGCTCCGCACGGGCACGCGGAAATGACCTTCACCAATGTGCGCGTGCCGGCGTCGAATATTCTGCTGGGCGAAGGACGCGGGTTCGAGATCGCGCAGGGGCGGCTGGGACCGGGGCGCATTCATCATTGCATGAGGCTGATGGGCCAGGCGGAGCGCGCGCTCCAAATGATGTGCAAACGCGTGAAGAGCCGCGTGGCATTCGGACGCGCTATCGCCGAAATGGGGACGATTCGCGCCGATATCGCGCAATCGCGCATGGAGATCGACCAGGCGCGGCTGCTGGTTCTGAAAGCGGCGCACATGATGGACACGGTGGGCAACAAGACGGCGCGGGCGGAGATCGCGATGATCAAAGTGATCGCGCCCAATGTCGCTTTGCGCGTAATCGACCGGGCGATTCAGGCGCACGGCGGGGCCGGCGTGTGCCAGGATTTCGAGCTTGCCGCGATGTGGGCGAGTGCACGGACGCTGCGCCTCGCGGACGGGCCGGACGAGGTTCACATGGAGAGTATCGCGAAATTAGAACTCGCGAAATGAGCACGCTGACGGTGGTGCGCCACGGGCAGGCGCGGCCGTTCGATGCGAATCCGGACCAATTGTCGGCGCTCGGCGAGGAGCAGGCGCGGACGCTGGGCGAGTATTGGAAACGGCTCGGCGTGACGTTCGATGAGGTGTGGAGCGGGTCGCTTCGGAGGCAGAGGCAGACGGCGGAGCTGGCTTGTTCGATGGCGCCCAAAATTTCCGACGATTGGAACGAGTACGACGCGAACGGGATTCTGCACCACTACGCTCCGCCCTATGAGCTGGAAGCGGGCGCGGATCGAAACCGGAAATTTCAGAAAGTGTTCGAGCCG